>JAPKBK010000311.1 GCA_028823435.1 Flavobacteriales bacterium | reverse complement strand
CGCATGGAGATAACATAGAGGCTTGGAATGAATGTGTTGAAACATGGTCTCATTTCTCCAACCCACCTGCATTGGTTTTAAGTCACCAAACTCCTCATCATTTTGAAGGGATGCACAATTGGGGTGGATTTACTGATGGTGACAGAGCCTTGTGCATGGCGCACTCTTTAGGAGTAAATTTTGATGATGTATACTTGGTCGGCTACACCCTATCCCGAGTTGGACAATGGTCGGGTAAAACTCAAGAGAGTCTGAAATTAGAAAAATTACAATGGATGGCAACCGTTGTTCGGATGTTGGGTTTAGAACAGCAAATAGATTGAACATCAATACATCATTTTGAAGAACAATATGCTCACAGGGGATTTTTATGGCTCAAGCAGGCAAGTTCAATCCGTTGTTATGGGTTGTTGCATTAGCGATCATCAACGGTGCTTGGTATGGCGTTGCTGGTGGTGAGGCTAAACACGAGATTAATGACCAACAACATTCGACAGAGGACAGGACAATCGATATCTCCAGTGTATTTGGTTTGGACAAAGAAATCAGTGTCACATTTTCTGTCCAGTTTTTTAAAGTAAGTTCTGATTCTGGCAATGCTTCTTGGAAAATAACGGATGAGAATGGGCAATTAATTGCAAAATGGCAAGGTTCTATCGACCAAGAACAGGGTTGGGAGGGCACATTAAGCCCAGGCACATATGTCATCAATACCACTATGGATGAAGGACTTCTAACCGAACAAAACCTGTACATCAAGCCGTTTGAGAACTTACGTTTAGAAGGACATTTATTACTTTCACTGGGATTAATAATTTTAGCATTCTTAGAACCTATTGTAAAGAAGAATATCGCCAAAATAATTCCAAAACAATATCCACAAACTCCTAAATTGAAGAAAAACCCGTTCAAAGATAACGATGATGGTATGCCAGAAAATGATCAATTCCATGATGATGACCCGTGGCGCTCGCCAACAATCGATTGAAATTCACAGGAAATCGGCTAATGACATCTGTTTTGCGCGATCGTTCTTGAATAGTGAATCTGTACTATCTGATAACCATTCAACATTTTGTCTGGTATAGTTATCAACGCCATAAGTTGCAATAACGTGCTTTGTGACCTTGATGTATTTTCTAACAGCACCTTCTGAAACTGTAAGGGCTAATTTTCCACCACATTGGTCACCTTCCGATTTCATTACACCTACTGCCGATAACCCTCTTCCTGTTGTCTTCCTTAGTTGAATGCACTTACCAGCAACTGGTAATCTTCTGTATGAATGTGCGCACTTTAAACAGCGTACTTTTTGTCTTGCGAACGCATTCATATTACCTCTTAAATCTGGTAAAAAGTGAGAACGAATTACGCTTGAGGCAACTGTTCTAACATTGACTGCCCTCAATTTATGGCCAAGGTCTAGTTGGCCATTCATTTTGTCGATCATGGTGTCTAGGGTTTTGTATGCACAAAGGGCAGGCCCCTCGTCCATTGAATGGCACCCATGAGTATAGCCATAGCCTCTTACAGCGGCTACTGAACCAAGCCTTCTTTCAACAAAGTCAACCCTATCAGCAATGGTCTTCGGATGAGGTTGGTCCAATGTTGCTTCATAGAAATCACGTTCATAGAACCAACCTGTATCAACATTCAAGGCCTCTTTGTCTACTTCGGTAGGATTTAATCTAGTGGTTAGAACCAAAGGTGCATCCATTAGGCCGCCACGGTTTGCAGGAAGGATTTCTCTACTAAAATTGAGTAAACCATCCATCAATAGCATTATTGCATCTTCAT
>JAPKBK010000083.1 GCA_028823435.1 Flavobacteriales bacterium | reverse complement strand
GTTCCATCATAATCGAACTTGTAAATGTGATTAAAGCCATCTCGTTCACTCGTCCAAAGGAAGCTGTGTCCATCATTTAAGAAAATGAGATTGTCGTGTATGTCGATGTAGGTGTAGGCTGTTTCTTTAAAAATCTCTTTTGTGCCGATTCGGTTGTTTGGGAACTCACCTTCTGTGAGTAAGAATCGCAAATCGTTTTGGTGCCTGTTCATCGTGAGGATACACAATGTTTCGGCATCATTTGTCCAAAAGAACCGCGGGATGTAATGCGCACTTTTCGGAACAGCCACGCCATGGTTAATTCCAGTTTGAACATCGTGGATGTATACTTGAACCTCGCTGTTTTCTTCGCCGGCTTTTGGATATTTGAAGATGTAAGGCTCGGGGTATAACCCACCATACACAGGCATATGCATTTGTCGTACGGCTGTTTCGTTAAACCTAAAGTACGCCAATTTCGTGCCGTCTGGCGACCATTTCATGCCGTTGTCATCTCCGAATTCTTCTTCGTAAACCCAATCTGTGGCGCCGTTGATAATGCTGTTTGCCAGACCGTCGTCGGTGACTTGCACTTCAGTGCCATCCTTGAGATTTGCAATAAACACATTGTTGTTTCTCACAAAGGCGACCTTGTCGGCAGAGGGAGAGAAGGTCGCAAGTCTTTGTTTGCCCTTAGAAAAGTCTGTAAGTGGGGTGGCAAGTTCTTTTGATTCGGTGTCGTAAATGTAGAAGTCCGCATAGTAGGAATGACGGTAAAGAGACTCCGTATTTGTCGTCATCAGGATGTACCTTTCGTCCGCGCTGAACGTGTAGCTGCTGAAGGATTCGCGCGCATCTTCAAAGGCATCGAGCGCTGTTACAATCGTCGTTACTTTTTTTCCAGAGTTGTAAGAATACTTCTCAATGGTTGATCCTTTGTCTTGGTCATAGTCACTTACAGTGTAGTGAGATCCATTTGCCATAGATCGAATTCCCCAAACGCCTTCAGAACGAAACTCTCCGCCCCAAATTTTTTCGTTTGAGAATGTTTGTGCTGAAATGCTAGATAAAGCAGAGGCGAATATGAGCCCAAACAATACGTAGTTTGTTTTTAATTTAGAAATGTTACGACTCATCTTGTATACGGGTTATTTTTGACAACGTCCAAGATAGTAAATCGAGAATGATTGATGACAATGCCAGAGAACTATACTGAAAATTGCAAAAAGATTTTTGAGAAATTATTGCCTGCTCAGCGACTCCATTTTGAAGGAGAGGTGATGGATTTTTTTTCGAAAGATGAAACAGAGGATTTGTGTTTCAGGCCCTGGGTTGTGGCTGAGCCAGAGTCAGTGGAAGAGGTTTCTTTGCTGATAAGGGCTGCATTCGAGAATGACATCCCCGTCACTCCAGGTGGCGCAAGGACAGGGTTGAGCGGTGGTGCGCTTGCTGTAAATGGCGGGCTTGTTTTGTCCCTAAGGCGGATGAATAAAATCTTGAACATTGATGTAAAGAACAATCAAGTTATCGTTGAGCCAGGCGTGATCACCGAAGTTCTTCAAAACGCAGTTGAGGAGAAAGGGCTCTTCTATGCCGTTGATCCAGCCTCGAGGGGGACATGCACCATCGGAGGTAATTTGGCAGAGAACAGCGGGGGGCCAAGGGCAGTTAAATATGGTGTTACAAAAGATTGGGTGCTGAATTTGCAGGTTGTGTTGTCGGATGGTCAGGTGATCGAAACTGGCGCAAATACATTGAAGAACAGCACAGGATATAATTTAACGGCGCTTATGGTTGGGAGTGAAGGGACACTTGGTGTGATTACGCGAGCGACCCTTAAGTTGTTGCCCTTGCCGAAGTTTTCTGCATTAATGTTCGTGCCTTTTAAAAACGTCTCGGATGCATGTCGAACAATCTCTGAGATATTTCTGTCAGGAGCAACACCTAGCGCACTTGAGTTTATGGAAAGAGACGCCATGGTTCTGGCGCAAGAATTTACAGGAAACAAAGATCTCCATCTTGATCCAGCTGATGAGGCATATCTTTTAATAGAGGTCGATGGTGCGAACGAAGCGGAAATCATGCCTCAATGTGAAAGAATCCTTTCTGTGTTGGAGCTGCAAAGCGCAGGAGAAGTTCTCTTTGCACAGTCATCTGATGAGAAGGAGAAGCTTTGGTATTTGAGACGTCGGGTAGGGGAAGCCGTCAAGGCGTCAAGTATTTATAAAGAAGAAGACACAGTTGTTCCGCGTGCGAGGCTTCCTCAATTGATGGATGCTGTAAAAAGCTTGGGGGATGAATACGGATTTCGGTCCATTTGTTATGGCCATGCAGGAGATGGAAATCTTCACATCAACATCTTGAAGGATGATTTGAGTGAAGAGATGTGGTCTGATGTTTTGCCTGTTGCAATCCGGAAACTATTTACAGAAGTTGTCGCTTTGGGAGGGACTTTGAGCGGAGAACACGGTATAGGCTTGGTCCAAAAAGAGTATATGGACATTGCGTTATCTCCACCTAACTTACTTATACAGAGGGGTATAAAGGATGTATTTGATCCGAAAGGCATCTTGAATCCAGGTAAAATATTTCCGAATGAATCACACGAAAGAGTGTGAATAGATAGGAGGAAGTCCGTTTGGTTGTCCTTCATGAAGCGCTAACTTTCGTTGTTGAAAACAAAGAAACAATCACATGGCACAAGACTTATTGAAGGGAAAAAAGGGCATCATATTCGGTGCGTTAAATGACATGTCTATTGCTTGGAAAGTAGCGGAACAAGCCGTAGCGCAAGGCGCAGAAATTGTATTGACAAATGCACCGATAGCGATGCGGATGGGTACAATAAATGAGCTTGCAGCGAAATGTAACAACTGCCCCGTAATCCCAGCTGATGCGACCAGCGAGGAAGATCTACAGAAATTATTCGAGGGGGCTATGGCGCATTTCGGTGGCAAAATAGATTTCGTTTTACACAGCATAGGTATGAGTCCAAATGTCAGGAAGGGACGTCATTATACAGATTTAAATTACAAGTTTCTACAGACCACACTTGATGTCAGCGCAATTTCATTGCACAAGACGCTTGCGACGGCGAAGAAGCTCGATGCCCTAAATGAGTGGGGTTCCGTTGTGGCGCTAACTTATATAGCAGCCCAAAGAATCTTCCCTGATTACGGTGACATGGCTGATGCCAAATCGTTGCTTGAAAGTATCACGAGGAGCTTTGGCTATCATTATGGTGTGGACAAGAAGGTGAGGATAAACACGATCTCTCAATCCCCCACGATTACTACAGCGGGATCTGGAGTGAAAGGGTTTGATGAATTTATAGCTTACTCTGAATCGATGTCGCCTCTCGGCAATGCTGACGCGCTGTCATGCGCTGATTACTGTGTGTCGATGTTCAGTGATTTAACCCGTTTTGTCACCATGCAGAATCTGTTTCATGATGGAGGTTTCTCCAACACAGGCGTGAGCATGGAGGTGATCTCAAAATTTGAAAAAGACGATTAATTCTTAAACGTACTTTCATGGAAGTAATCAAATTCGGTGGCAGTTCATTGTTGAATGCGTCAACGATTCATAGAGTAGGCGAAATACTTCTCTCTCGCCGCGAAAACAAAAAAATCCTCGTGCTCTCCGCAATGGGTGGCATGACAAATGAATTGATTTTGTTAGGCAAGTTGGCTTGTGACGGGGACGTTGAGTATAAGTCTGTATACCAGAGGTTAAGAGACCATCACCTAAAGACTTTAATTGAACTTGCTTCCGCAGAAGATGTCTCTGAAGTAGAGGGTGAAATGAAGGGGCTGTTGGATGAGCTTGAGGAATTGTGTTATGGCATTTATTTGTTGCGAGAATTAAGTGACAGGTCAAGAGATGAATTAATCGCTTTCGGAGAACGACTTTCTATTCCACTTATCGTGTCACATCTTCGAAGGTGTGGATTGTCTGTACGAAGAGTTGATGCAAGGTCCTGGATTAAAACAGATGCGAATCACGGTGCAGCCCATGTATTGCCTGAAACGACAAAGAAGGCGATTGTCGCTGGCCTTGCAGATGAATCGGAGTCCGGTTGGGAAATTCTTGCGATGGAAGGATTTATCGGTATGGCTCCAGATGGCACCACGACAACGCTAGGTCGAGGTGGTTCTGATTACACAGCTGCGCTTATGGCCATTGCAGTCGATGCGGATCATCTTGAAAAGTCTACGGATGTGATCGGTATGTTGACCGCCGATCCGAGACAAGTGCCTACGGCGCGAATTATTGATGAAATGAGTTACGCAGAGGCGATGGAGCTATGTCACTTCGGCGCAAAGATTATTTATCCACCTACAATTGCACCGCTTATGGCGGCTGGCATCCCTCTCATTGTACGCAGTACTTTTGAGGCAGATGGCAATGGCACTAGAATTTGTGCGAGTCCTAGATTGTCCGGCCCCGTTAGAGGAATATCTTCCATAGGGGGGATCTCTTTATTAACGCTAGTAGGAGGAGGCATGGTGGGTGTGCCGGGTTTTTCTCGCAGATTGTTTATTGCCCTTTCTTTCTCCGGTGTCAATGTGGTCTTAATTACGCAAGGATCATCCGAGCATAGTATTACGGTTGCAATTCAAGAGAATGAAATAGATGTCGCTCTCAAAGCCTTAAATGAGGAATTCGGATCAGATTTAGAGTTGGGAAGGATTGAGCCCTTCCGTACAGAAGAAGGATTGAGCATCTTGGCATTGGTCGGAGATGGAATGGACGGTTATACAGGGATTTGTGGAAAAGCATTTCATTCTCTAGGTCGCAATGGCATTAACATTAAGGCGATTGCACAAGGGTCTACTGAGCGGAATATCTCTATTGTTGTGGCGGATTCAGATGTGCCTAAAGCGTTAAGAGCGTTACATGGAACTTTCTTCGAGTCAGATGTACGGAGGATACATCTCTTTTGTATGGGTGTTGGAAACGTAGGAGGGACCCTTGTCGATTTTGTGAGGGATCAACATGATCAACTGTTAGACGAGCGTAACATTGACCTGCAAATATCTGGTCTTGCGAATTCTAAGAAGATGATTTTCGATTCAAAGGGCATTGACTTGAGCGATTGGAGGGGGCGCTTAGCGAATGCTGATACAGAGAGTACGCTGGAGGGGTTTGTTGGGATAATTAAAGCCATGAATCTCGAAAATGCTGCTTTTATAGACAATACAGCCTCTGAAGATGTCGCTGCGCTTTATGAATCAATTCTTAGAAACAGTGTCGGTGTTATTGCGAGCAATAAAATTGCCGCTGCTGACAGCTATGCGAGGTACAGTGGGCTTCGGGAATTGGCGAGCAGGCATTCAACAGACTATCGATTTGAAACGAATGTTGGCGCAGGGCTGCCAGTCATAGATACGATTCATCATTTGGTCTTAAGTGGTGACAAAGTCCACAAAATTGAAGCTGTCTTGAGTGGGACACTGAACTTCCTTTTCAGTGCCTTTAGCTCTGAAATGACTTTTGAAGATTCGGTGAAGGGGGCGATGGCAGCTGGCTTTACAGAGCCTGACCCTCGAATTGATCTAAGTGGTGTCGATGTCCAGAGAAAGATTTTAATCCTTGCCAGAGAAGCTGGGTTTAAACTCGAAATGTCTGATGTAGAAAATGTTCCTTTTCTTCCGGAAGAACTCATGAAGGGGAGTGTCTCTCAATTTCTAGAAGCGCTGCCCTCTATTGAAAAGACCATGCAGAAGAAATTTCAAGATGCTGAAGCGCAGGGTAAAAAGCTACGATATTTTGCCACGTTTGAAAATGGAAAAGCAAAGGTGGGGCTGGAGCCATTGGATGCCAATCATGCTTTTTGTTCCCTTGAAGGTTCTGACAATGTCGTGATGCTAACGACAGACAGGTATTCAGGTCGCCCACTCGTCGTTCAAGGCGCTGGTGCTGGCGCGGATGTGACTGCGATGGGTGTGTTTGCTGATATTATGAGGTTTTCAGAAAGTAGATAAAGTGAATCAAGTAGAAATCATAGCCCCAGCGACTGTAGCAAATCTCAATGTGGGATTTGACGCCTTAGGTCTTGCGTTAAGCTCACCTTCGGAAAGGATGGTGCTTCGGACATTTGAAGGAAAGGGTGTGCGTCTTATTTTAGAAGCGAACAGCAATCTGCCTCGTGAGGCGGAATTAAACGTGGCCGGTAAGGCTGCAATTTCAGCACTTCATAAATTGGGAGATCCCTTCGGAGTAGAAATTGAGATATACAAATCCATTATGCCCGGAAGTGGTATCGGTTCGAGTGCAGCAAGTGCTGTTGCAGCTGTGGTAGGGGTCTGCGAGTTGGCAAAAATCATTGACAAGGATTTGTCTGAAACAGAAAGGCTTGAATCCGCGTTGGACGGGGAGCAGATTGCCAGTGGTTCAAGGCATGCAGACAACATTGCGCCCGCTCTTTTTGGCGGATTGCGGTTGATAGATCCCGATGGTGTATCTCGTAAATTGCCTGTACCTGATGGGCTTCATTTGGTCGTCCTTCACCCTCAAGTGGTCATAAAAACGGCTGAGTCGAGAGCGGTCTTGCCCTCACAAGTATTGTTGCAAGATGCAATTGACACTTCAGCGTGGATGGGGCGGTTCGTTCAGTCATGTTATACGAACGATTTAGAGGGTTTCTCTCATTCATTAAAGGATATGCTCGTGGGCCCTTATAGAAAGCCTCTGTTGCCCGCTTTTGACAAATGTGAACAGGCAGCGATGAATGCAGGTGCTCTCGCTGGAGGCGTCTCAGGAAGTGGACCGTCAAGTTTTTGGGTTACCAATTCCAAGGAGAATGCAGATGCAATTGCAAATGCATTGCAAGGTGTCATGGCATCAGAGTCCGTGGATTGTCACATTTACGTTTCTACCGTATCAAATTTAGGCGCTCATGCTGTTTCGTAGTTTATCCGATTCGAACATCACACGGTCTTTTGCTGAAGCTGTGGTAGAGGGGCTAGCGCCGGATAGAGGGTTGTATTTCCCTGATCATATTCCTGAATTGCCAGAAGCGTTTTGGTTTTCATATGAAGATAAACACCCCTGGGATTTTGGTGCGGAGATGCTCGCGCCATTTACGGAAGGGTGCCTCACGAAAAAGGAGCTACGAGAAATTCTGAGAGATGTCCTTAATTTTCCTATCCCTCTTCACGAGATAGAGCGAGGCGTTTACTCTCTTGAGCTTTTTCACGGCCCTACCTCAGCATTTAAGGATGTGGGGGCTAGATTTCTGTCGCGGGTGCTAAGTCGCATTACAAGTCGCCGACTGACGATATTGGTTGCTACAAGCGGTGACACCGGAAGTGCTGTTGCAAATGGTTTCCTTGATGTCCCCAATATTGATGTGGTCATTTTATATCCAAGTGGACGTATTTCGAAAATCCAAGAACAACAACTCACCACCGCTGGCTCAAATATTGTTGCGCTAGAAGTAGAGGGGAGCTTTGACCAATGTCAAGAGATGGTGAAGACGGCCTTTCTTGATGCGTCGCTTCAGTCTAAGAGATCACTCACATCAGCAAACTCGATTAACATCGCGCGATGGATGCCACAAAGTATTTACTATGCCTGGGCGACCTATCAGCTGGGTAGGCCAGCAGTATTCTCTGTGCCATCTGGGAATTTCGGAAATATCGCTGCGGGACTTCTCGCAGCAAAAATGGGGATGCCAGTCGCGGGTTTTGTGGCAGCGACAAACGCAAATGACGGTATGGAGAAGTATTTGTCTCCTGATTGTGACTCGGATTTTGA
>JAPKBK010000082.1 GCA_028823435.1 Flavobacteriales bacterium | reverse complement strand
CTCTGTCGGGCTTGAGCGAAAATTTCTCTACTCTATCTTCAAAAGAATATGCTTTGAGTGTATCCTTCATCTCTTCAATTTTAGAAAGAGAAATAGGCGCGTTTTTGGGATTTCGGATAAGGCGCTGTATTCGGTTAATGTTGCCTCCTGTACCTATCGACATAATCTTATCGGCCCCTTCCGAAACGTGTTTCACAAATTCAGCAACGGCATCCCACTCACCATCCTCTACCATGCCTTTAATGGTACGTATTGTTCCAATTTTAAAAGACTGACCTCTTATCCTCTTTCCATCTCGAATCAAGGTCAATTCAAGAGATCCTCCTCCCACATCAATATACAGAAAATCTGAGTTTGATCTATAGGTAGCAACACTGAAATTCCTGAAGATTAAATCGGCTTCTTCTTGACCCTTAATCAATTCAATTGTAACATTTGCCTCCCTCAAAACCAGCTCACAAACTTCATCAACATTTTTTGCTTCTCGCATGGCACTGGTCGCACAGACTCGAAACCACTCTATCCCATACACATCCATCAAATACCAAAAAGCCCGCATCACCTTTACCAGATTCCTCGCCTTTTTATTTGAGATCCGTCCTGTTTCAAAAACATCTTCGCCCAAACGAAGCGGCACGCGTGTGAAACTGACTTTCCTAACATCGCACTCACCATCTCTGTAGATCACCTCTTTGATTAAGAGACGCACTGCGTTCGTACCGATATCTATTGCTGCAAACTTCATCCTTGAATTAATACAACTAAGATAGGGTTCAGTTATCTTTGCGCAATCATTTAAATATCCCCAAACATTATGGCAGTTTTAGTAGGTCAAAAAGCACCTTATTTCTCATCAGCAGCTGTTCTTAACGGCAGCGAAATTGTTGGCGATTTCTCATTAGAGCAATACCTCGACAACAAGTACGTTATCTTATTTTTCTACCCGAAAGACTTTACATTCGTCTGTCCTACAGAGCTTCACGCTTTCCAAGACAAACTGTCAGAGTTCGAAAATAGAGGGTGCCAAATTGTAGGTTGCTCTACAGATACGGCAGAGAGTCATGCCGCTTACTTGCGTATGCCTAAAAACAATGGAGGAATCCAGGGCATCACATACCCACTTGTCGCAGACACCGCAAAAACCATCTCAACAAATTTCGACGTCCTTACCGGCATGTACGACTATGATGACGAAGGGAACTTAATCAGCGACAATGAACTTATCGCATACCGTGGTTTATTCTTAATCGACAAGGACGGAGTTGTCCAGCACCAGCTCGTTAACAATCTCCCTCTTGGACGTAATGTTGATGAAGCACTCAGAATGCTCGATGCATTAATTCATGTTGAAACAGAAGGAGAGGTTTGTCCTGCAAACTGGAACAAGGGAAAAGAAGCGATGCAAGCAACTGACGAAGGTGTCTCAGGATACCTTGCAAGCAACTAATATAACGTACCTAAGTCCTGGCTTTTAGATTTTTTAAGTCAGACCATTTGTACGGAACTGGTTCTGATTGAACTGAATCAGGAACATCTTCCCCCTTCAGAAAGTCCGACGCTATTTTATTAAATGGTTTCGGACTTTCTATGCTTACGACATGTCCGCACCCTTTGATTACTGTCAAATGTGCGTTTTTTTGAGAATCCGTGAAATGCTTTGCTGACTTAAAGAAGATATGATCTTGGTCTCCCATCACAACGAGGCAAGGGGTCTCTATTTGACGGTCTACGTATTCTTTAATAAGTATAAAAAACGGCTTGTACAATTCAATCCATTTTAAGTACTCTACAACATTCATCCTCATACTTTGTCGCCTGAAGATATACCGGCTTAATCTGTGGTTTTTTCTAGGCAGAACTATGAAACTGAACAGGGAATAGAAGACCCTATAAGGCAAAATATAAGTGAGGATTTTACCACTGTGAACGAAAGCATGCATGAACTTGCTTCCGTCAAAAATAGCGCCAGCCATCACCATCTTATCGATAAGTTTCGGTCTGAGAATATCTATCTTTTGGAGGATTACTGAACCGATACTCAAAGAAAGAAAGTGTGCTTTTGAAATCTTGAGAAAGTCAACCACTTTAATAATATCCTTTCCGACGATATCAAAATCATATGAATCGTAGGAAGGCTGTATGTTTTTAGAAAAACCGTGATCACGCAGGTCTATAAGAAGAAGCCTGAAGTCTTTTGCGAGATCGTCAATTTGAAATTTCCAAGTCTTTATTGACCCACCTGCACCATGAACAAAGACAAGCCAAGGCGCATCAATTTTGCCCTGTATTTCATAATGCAATAAGTCTCTCGGTGCCGATTTCATCTCAACGCAAGTCAGATAGTTTCTCTTTCAAAATAGCGATTTTTGCGACTGCATCCTGCTCCTTATTTTTCTCTATTTTAATCACTTGCTCAGGGGCTCCGCTGATAAAACGTTCATTGGAGAGTTTCTTTCTAACGATGTTGAGAAACCCTTCTTGATACTTCAAATCCTTTTGAATTTTCAGTTTCTCAGCGTCAACATCAAAGCTCTCTCCAAAAGGAATATAAAACCGATGTCTACCGACCATAAACCCATACGCACCTTCAACTTTATCATCAACATCATCTGTGGAGTCAAGATTCGTTAAATGCTCAATAGATGTCTTGATTCTCTCAGGATAACCGTCCGCCCGATGTAACTTAAGTTGCAGTTTTTCTCTGTTCGCAATACCATTGTCCTTCCTGATATTTCTCACGCCACCGACAATTTCTTTTAACAAATCGAAGTCTTGGATGATGTTTGAATCCACCTCTCCTGCTGTAGGCCAAGAAGTAACAATAAGTGCTTCTTCTGGGGCTTCCCTATCCCCCAACCAATGCCAAACTTCTTCTGTTAAGAAGGGCATAAAAGGATGAAGCACTTTGACCAAAGTCTCGAAATGAACGAAAGTTGCATCCAAGGTTTTCCGGTCAATTGACTCTCCATACGGGGGCTTTACAAGCTCTAGATACCAGCTACAAAACTCTTCCCAAACAAGCCTATAAGTTGTCATTAACGCCTCGCTCAATCTGAACTCCCCATATTGAGATTCAAGATCTTTCAGGGCTGTATTTGTGCGACTTTCCATCCATTCCACTGCAAGAGCCGAGGACTGAGGTTGCGGCTTATTCTCATCAATCTCCCACCCTTTGACGAGTCTGAAAGCATTCCATATTTTATTTGAGAAATTTCTGCCCGTCTCACATAATTTCTCGTCAAATGGCAAATCATTCCCTGCTGGGGAAGTAAGCAGCATTCCTACCCTTACACCATCTGCACCATATTTTTCCATGAGAACGATCGGGTCAGGACTGTTACCTAGGCTCTTTGACATTTTCCTCCCCTGCTCATCTCTTACAATTCCAGTAAAGTATACATTTTTAAAAGGTGGCAAATCCCTATAGTGATAGCCACTCATGATCATCCTCGCCACCCAGAAAAACATAATTTCTGGTGCAGTGACCAGGTCATTCGTCGGGTAGTAGTAATCTACTTCTTCTTCTTGATGCAGACCATCAAAAACTTGTATCGGCCAAATCCATGAACTAAACCAAGTGTCCATAACGTCCTCATCCTGCTTTAACTCTGCATTTGTAATCTCTCGCCCTGCTTTCTTTGTGGCGAACTCTAACGCCTCCTCTTGTGTCTTCGCGACCACGAAATCATCTTCCCCATCTCCGAAATACCATGCGGGTATCCGATGCCCCCACCAAAGCTGTCTGCTTACGCACCAATCTTTGATGTTCTCCATCCAATGCCTGTAGCTGTTCTTAAACTTCGCTGGATGAAACTTAATTGTATCATCCATCACATGATCTAAAGCCGGTTTGGCGAGCTTCTCCATGGCCATGAACCACTGAAGCGACAACCTCGGCTCAATGACGGCATCCGTCCTCTCGCTTCTCCCTACCTTATTTGTGTAGTCCTCCACCTTAACAAGTCCACCCAATGCATCAATATCTTTTGCAATCTGTTTCCGCACGACAAAGCGATCCATCCCTTCATACTTGCCTGCGTCCGAACTCATCGTTCCATCGGCGGCAATCGTATTGATCACCTCAAGGTTATGCTTATCCCCCAGTTCGTAGTCATTTACATCATGAGCGGGAGTCACTTTTAAACACCCCGTACCAAATTCTATGTCAATATAATCATCTTGAATGATCGGGATTTCTCTGTTGCAAATCGGGACGATGGCTTTTTTGCCCTTCAGATGCTTGTACCTCTCATCATCGGGATGGACGCAAATTGCAGTATCGCCTAAAATGGTTTCAGGCCTTGTAGTCGCCACAGTCACCCACTCATCTTCCGTTCCGACAATCTTATATCTCACATAGTAAAGATGACCGTTCTCCTCCTTGTGAATGACTTCCTCGTCACTTAAAGCCGTAAGGGCCACAGGATCCCAATTTACCATTCTAACGCCACGATAAATAAAACCTTCATTGTAGAAATGAATGAACGTATCTATTACGCCTTCGGAATAACCTTCATCCATCGTAAACCTGGTCCTGTCCCAATCACAACTGGCACCTAGTTTTTTGAGTTGATCAAGAATAATACCTCCATGCTTATGTGTCCAATCCCATGCATGACCTAAAAACTCGTCACGACTTAAATCACTTTTCTTAACTCCCTCTTTACGAAGTTTGTGTACCACCTTTGCTTCTGTAGCTATTGAAGCATGGTCCGTGCCAGGTACCCAACACGCATTTTTACCAAGCATCCTGGCCCTTCTCACAAGAACATCTTGAATGGTGTTGTTCAGCATATGTCCCATATGAAGGACGCCAGTAACATTTGGAGGTGGTATTACAACTGTGTACGGCTCTCTCTCGTCTGGAGTAGATTTAAAATATCCGTTTTCAAGCCAGTAGCTATACCATTTGTCTTCCGTCTTGCGGGGATCGTATTGAGCAGGGATTTCCATAAGCACAAAAATAATTCATTAAACAACAAAGCCGCCATAACAGGCGGCTTTGAAATATTGTTTTTTGAACCTTTAAATATTCAAATTAGTTATTTGTCGGTGCGCCAGTAGCAGGCTGCTTTACAGGAACGCCACTTGGGGCTCCTAAATCAGCTGCTTCTACACGACCTTTAATGCGAATAACCTTTGTAGGTTCATTTGAAGAATTTGAGGTAATCGTTACCGATTTATTAATCGGTCCGATACGCTTAGTGTCATACTTTACACTAATTGCAGAAGTCGCTCCAGGCATAATAGGATCCTTATCGCATACAGGTACTGTACAACCACAAGATCCTTTACATCTTGAAATAATTAAAGGCTCTGAACCAGTATTTGTTACCGTAAACTCACAAGCTCCGTTTCCACCTTGCGTGATCGTTCCGTAATCGTGCGTCGTTTTATCTAAGGAGATTAAAGGACCATTTGCGACTTCTTGTGCAGAAATGAAAGCCATTAAGCCGAAGGCAAGAATAAATGTTGATAAAAGTCTTTTCATAATGAAATTAGTTAGTGCTCGAAATTTGTTAGAGCATAAAGATACAAAAAAATTACAAAGCACATAAGACAATAAACATGCCAAAAAAACAGAGAGAAAAACAGAAAAGAAAAAAAGGCCACCCGTATGGATGGCCTTTCTTTAATATGTTAAAGTCGCTTTAGTTACATGTAGAACCGAAGACCGACAAGAATAACAGAAGGTCAGCAGTTGCAGCAACACCGTCACCGTCTAGATCACCAAGACAATCCGATCCGCCAGAGAAGGTACAAGAACCATCGTCATCATTCGCTAAAGAATTGAAGTTCTCCGCAGCATCATATGTGCAACCTAAGATGATACAAGAACCATCGTCAGTATTCGCTGTGCTATCAAAGTTTGACGCAGTAGCATCTGTACAACCATTTACCACATCAATACAAGAACCATCATCCGTATCAGCATCAGCATCGTAGTTGAATGCAGTAGCGTCTGTACAACCTAAGTAGTAACAAGAACCGTCGTCAGACCCTGCAGCAGCGTCGTAGTTAGAAGCATTCTCATCAGTACATCCTGGGAAAACACACGCAACACTTAACTCACATGGTGCGTAGTTAACAGCTGTTGGCTGTCCACATCCCAATGGGAAGTTCAACATAGGTGCAGCCCACAGGTATTGTCCAGCTCCGGTCGTCGGATCTGCAGACACAGGAATCGGAGAAATCCAGAAAGTACCATTTCCTACCATAGGAATGTTGTTTCCTAGCGCAGCCACTGTCATAGCGGATCCGCAAATAGAAAACTGTACCGTAGATGCCAGCGCAGCAAGCTCACCAAGAAGTCCAGTTGGATCAGAAATGCCAGCCATTGAAAGAGGTGTAGCACCATCTCCAACGATGACACCATTGATGCTTACGTCTGGGTTAACACCACCAGAAGCTTCACAGCCACCAGCAAGCGCCTCATAAGGCGTGCCTGTTAATGTTAAACCTACTAACCAAACTACATCAGACCCTGTAGGGATCTCTGTTCCTTCATAGTAATCACACGTTGCGTTATCAACCGTCGCCGCTTCGTCGTAGTTACATGCAACAGCGTCAGTACAACCTTCAAGGTTTAAAGAAGTTCCGTTACAATCGTATCCAGGAGTAGCATATGTACAAGATCCGTCGTCAGAAGTCGCAAGCGCGTTAAAGTTACACGCTACAGTATCTGTACAACCAGGTCCTGAAGAAACAACACCCATTGCAAGTGCCAAACGTGGCGCTGTGTAGTTCTGAATAGCATCAATCCACATGTTTGCCTCTGTTGGCCCCATATCTGGGTTTAATGTCATCTGAGTCGCCCAAATCGCAGTTCCGTTCGCTGCATCATAAGCCTGAGCAGCCGCTTCATCCCACCACTGCCATGGAGAACCATCGTAAGGCTGAGTTGGAGCACCATTCTCATAGTTGTTTAGTACTGGAAACAACCCATCAGATCCGCCATTTGCGATAGCCTCTAATGAAAGAGGATCGCTAAGACCAGCTGATTGGAACACGTCATTGTTATTGGGAGCTGGGTAAGCGTTAATCTCTGCATGAACGTCAAACGCTCCACTTACTTCGATAATTTGGTTTCCTGTAGTAGGAACGATAAGTACTCCAGTTGTGTAAGGAGCAAATGGATCGTGAGGCGTTTGGAATGAAACCATAGGAACATCTCCTTGGTCTAACCAATTAAGATCTCCCAAAGCACCTCCCATATTCATTGAAAAACTTACGTCAGAAGAATAGTCAGGGTAGTGACCGATACAAAGTGAACCCATAATTGGGTTACCGTCTCCATCCACGCCAAGAGGAATTTGTATTCCGTCAGTAGTCGCATCTGGATTTCCATGTATCGCTTCAATGACCATAGGTACTTCTGGAGTAGCTGGATCACCATCATTGTCATACCAGAACTTAGAAATAGGAATTCCTGCATCATCTATAATAACATCGTTGTAATCAGATATTGTTGCAGCTGCATAAGCAACGTAACCACCAGTACCTTCTCCGAAGTAACCTACTTTCGCAGGGTCAATTCCGAATGTATTTCCTTGAACATCAGCGTCCATACGGAAGTAACGCACGGCGGTACGTGCATCCTGAACACCACGATAAGCAGCTCCGATCAACTGAATACTACGTTCAGTTTGAGTCGCTGCAAGTGGGTTCCAACCTAAACGGTAATCAATAGAGGCAACAACGTATCCCATACGTGCGAATCGAGAACAAATCTCAACTGCACAGTTGTCAT
>JAPKBK010000310.1 GCA_028823435.1 Flavobacteriales bacterium | reverse complement strand
TTAAAATCTATGCCAAATGCATGGCGAAAACCACGGACAATTATCGCACTTGGCTACAGGACGAGTATACGCGTCGCTTAAAAACTGAACTGCGACACGATTTCAACAAAGCTTCTTCAGAAGAATAAGCTGAGCCAAACCCCACATGTTTGTCCTTTCTTTCATATGTATAACAGCAAGTTTAATTGTGGGTTTCTACATGGGATTACGTGCCGATTTAAGCACATCGAATGAGGGTGTGTCATTCAACCTATCAGAGAGATACCGAGGAATAAACACGTCTTTCATACAGTTGAGAAAGAGAGCAGACGCAGAAGATGAGCTCGTCAAAGCAAGACAAAAAAACTTGCAACTTCAAATGAATCCACACTTCATTTTCAATGCGCTGACCGGGATCCACATGCTCATCTTGAGGAGCGACACGAAACCAGCTTTAACCGCTTTAAATCAATTTAAAGGGCTACTTGTCAGAAGTTGGGGTAGCGCTACAGACAACCCCAGAACCCTTCGTCCATCCACCATTTCGAAAGAAATAAAATTCTTACAAGATTATATCGCGCTCGAGTCACTCAGACTTTCGGATGAAATTGATTTTAAAATTAATTCTTCTGTTAATCCCAACCACAAAATTTCGGCATTTTTAATCCAGCCTTTGGTCGAGAATGCGATTTGGCACGGATTAGACGGCAGTGAAAAAGGAAGACCCGAGATCACCCTTACATTCAAAGCAGAAACGGAGAAGGGATGTCTCGTCATTTGTGTTGAAGACAACGGAGGCGGTTTGGCACCCTCAAATAATTTTGCAGCGAAAAGACAATCACATGGTTTGAGAATCATTCAGGAACGGTTGAAATTAATCTCCCGATTCGCCAGCTTGAGTTTAGAGAACAGAAAAGACGCACGGGGATGTATTGCGACACTATCTATTCCTAGCGAGGAGATCCGCAAGGCGTAAGCTCTGGCATTCTGGGTTGCGGTGTGTCGCGAAGTGTTCCAAACCTGCCCTCAGCAGCATCTAACACACCCACAATGCCAACCATGGCCGCATTGTCTGTGCAATAACTGAGTGGCGGTATAAATACCTGCCAGCCTTCTCGTTGACCCAGCGCTTTTCTGAGCCCACTGTTTGCAGACACCCCGCCTGCGATGGCCACTTGGGTGATTCCCGTTTCCGCAACGGCTTGCTCCAGCTTCGACATAAGCATCCCCACAATCGTCGCTTGAACTGAGGCACAAAAATCATGTAAGTTTGACTCAATAAACGTGGGGTCTGACTTAAGTCGTGTTTGTAGAAACCGAAGGACTTGCGTCTTCAAACCACTGAAACTCATATTAAGTCCGTCTACTTTAGACCCCTTAAATACAAACGATTCGGCATCTCCCAATTGCGCATATTTATCTACGAGAGGGCCACCGGGATACGGGAGACCTATGAGTTTGGCAACTTTATCGAACGCCTCTCCAGCAGCATCATCAACTGTCGTGCCGATAACATCCATTTTTGAGGCGCTGTGGACATGAACAATCTGGGTATGCCCCCCAGAAACAGTCAAACACAAAAACGGATAATCAGGAGAAGGACTTGGCGCTAAAAAATGAGCCAAAATATGAGCCCGCATATGGTGAACGGGAACGGTGGGCAAATCATGAGCCCACGCCCATGATTTTGCAAAAGATGCTCCCACAAGCAACGAGCCACTTAAACCAGGACCTATGGTATAGGCAACAGCATCTATGTCTGAGGAAGAAATACGCGCGTCTTTTATAGCCAAATCAACCGTTGCAGTGATGTTACTCATGTGAGCTCTTGAGGCAAGCTCAG
>JAPKBK010000081.1 GCA_028823435.1 Flavobacteriales bacterium | reverse complement strand
CTTGCAAGCCATCGTGATAATAGGACACGAATACCAATCCATCTCGCATCATCATATTGTGGGGAATCGACTCAGGATTCACTTCTGAACTTAACAACGACACGACTTGAAGATCGCTCAAATCTGATGTGTCGATGACTTTGAGAGGTGATCCGTGTGTTTCATCAGCGAGAACGTAAACTTGGTCTTCGGGGATCCACCATCCGCTGTGATTTCCGCCCTGGAAAGGATAGTCTGTCAGGGTTCCAATGACGGAGGGTGTTTCATCGATATGCATCACAAAAAGCCCCGCTGCGCCAGAGTTAATCCAAGCGGTGTCATTTTCCACATAGATGTCGTGACAATAATTCACCCAAGGTGAGAGGTCGGTGAATTCGACAGGATTGTTGGGAGAAGAAACGTCCAGCACTTTAACAGAGGTGTTGTTCCCCGCATAGGAATTGCTGCATAAGTATAGCAAGTCGCTGTCGTTATCGACAAAGACATTGTGAGCGTTGATGCAATATTCATTTGAATCGTACAATGTTGTTACGGTCCCAGGTAATTCACTCAAGTCAAAAATCTGAAGACTGCTGGCCCCTTGGTCACAAACAGCAAAGAGCAACGTTCCGTCGATGTGGTAATCTCTATGGGTTACAAACGAACCTCCATCTGCGCCAGGTAAAAACGCAACTTCCAAAGTCTCCCCATCATTAGAAGAGAGTGCGATAATATGTGTTCCGAGTGTTGAAGCCACAACCGCATATTCCACGCCTCCCACTTCTAACCCTTCAACATCGTTATACGCGCCACCAAACCCGTTAATAGGCAAGCTGGAATCTGTCCAGGTGCTTACAAGTGTTACGTTGTCGCTTCTTCGCATACAACTTCCATCGTCCACGTTTGCGGATGCATTGTAGTTAAACGCTTCACTGTTCATGCATCCAGCAATGGGACATCCCTCACTGAGAGGAAGTGCAAACGAGAACAAGTCTCCCGGATCTGTAGGTACTGAGCCAGAGCCCATCAAAGCCCCAGATGAGTCGGTGATTGTAAGTTCTGCGCCTTGCCAACCATCGCCATAAGCGTCATATAGAATAACGGTATAACACGCAGGGCTGAGACAGAATGTCTCGTTGGAGACTTCCCCAGTGACGTATTCCCCGAAATTTCCAAATGGACCAGCTGCTTGAACTCCTTCGGAATCCACCACTTCCCATGACAATTCTTCGCCGTACAAATCCGCACTTATCGTCGCGTAATATTGATCTTCCGTCCCTGTTGCACATTCCACAATTCCGCAACTGGGGTCCGTGGATAAGTCTAAGATCGCAGAAGATCCTGTGACAGACCCCGAGATGTTCTCTGACATGTAGAAGACAATACTCCCGCCTTGCCAACCATCTCCGTAGGAATCTTCTAACAAGGCGTAATAGCATCCAAATCCAATGCAGAAAGATTGGGTATACGTGGTGTTGTCTTCGAAGCCTGAAAAGGGACCCGCAATCAGGTCGTCGCTGTCATTAAAAACACCCCACGTTATTTCTTCAGCCCAAATCCCCGTCGTAAGTTCTGCCGTAATCTCCACATTTGGTAATTCACACGGTTGTTGAGACATCACATCTGCTTGAAAACCAGCGTAAAAAATGACGATCAGAAGCAACAACTTATTCATCTCTTAAAGATAGGGATAATATGTTTAAAACATCAACAGGTTTTTTGGGGCATTTTGCTAGATTATAAGTAGGTTAGAGCGATGTTTTTAATCTACGATACAGAGACCACAGGTCTGCCCAAGAATTACAATGCTCCGCTGACCGATTCCGACAATTGGCCCAGGCTCGTTCAACTTGCTTGGCAGCTGCACGATGCGAAGGGGAAGCTGCTTTCTCGGGGGAACAGCATTGTACGTCCTGATGGATTTACGATTCCGTTTCAAAGTGCAAAAATTCATGGGATTACGACTGAAAGGGCAGATAAAGAAGGGGTGCCTCTGACAGAGGTGATGGCGGCGTTTCACAAGGATCTCGGAAGTGCAACGTATATCATGGGGCACAACATCGAATTCGATGTGAATATCGTGGGTGCAGAGCTGCATAGATTGGGGCAGTCTTTTGAAGGACTGACAGGCATGGCGTCGATAGACTCGAAAGAAGAGGCAACGGCGTTTTGTGCGATACCCGGAGGTCGGGGAGGTAAATTTAAATGGCCGACGTTAACAGAGCTGTATACGAAGCTATTTAAGAAAGGATTTGGCGATGCCCATGATGCGGCATATGATGTGGACGCGACGGCACGCTGTTTTTTCGAGCTCTGTAAACTCGGCGTGATTCAACGTCCCGAGATCGTGGACATTTCGAAAATAAAATACCAAGCACCGAAACTTGAAGATGCGAATTTCAATGTGGAAGGAGATGTGGACGCAGCGCCCGATTCGGACATCCCACCTGCGCAAAGCGCGAAAGTTTCTACAGACCTGGATGAAGTTAAGTTCAGCCATCTGCACACCCATTCCCAGTTCAGTATCCTTCAGGGCGTGGGGCAGGTGGAGGAAATCGTTCAAGCAGCTGTCGATCTCGGGATGCCAGCTTGTGCAATTACGGATACGGGCAATATGATGTCCGCTTTTTTGCTCGTAAAAGCAGCAAACAAAGCCAAGATTAAACCCATCGTAGGGATCGAGTTAAATGTGTGTGACGACATGCATGACAGGAGCCACAAAGATGACGGGCACTCCTCGGTCTTTTTGGCAAAAAACAAAAAAGGGTATCACAATTTGATCAAACTCTCATCTCAAGCATATACAGATGGGTTTTATTACGTGCCGAGAATAGATCGCAAGCTTGTTGAGCAATACAAGGAAAACCTCGTCGTGCTGAGTGGCGGATTGTTTGGAGAGATTGCGTCGAAGGTGTTGAATGTAGGCGAGAGTCAAGCTGAAGAAGCTTTTGTTTACTGGAAGAACTTAATGGGGGAGGATTTCTACGCGGAGCTTAACCGACATGGATTGGAAGAGGAGGCGGTCGTCAACGAATTTTTATTGCGGATGTGCGCGAAGCACGATGTCAAGTATTTGGCTGCAAACAACACGTATTATGTAGATGCCAAACAGAATGAGGCGCAAGACATTTTACTTTGTGTGCGGGATGCTCAAAATGTAAGCAAGCCTAAGAAGTACATCGGAAAGAGAGGGAGAGAATATCGGTTTGGTTTTCCAAACAATGAATTCTACTACAAGCCACAAGATGCAATGAAGCAATTGTTTGCGGATTTGCCTGATGCGATTAAAAATGTCGAGACATTGGTCGACCAGTTTGAGGGATATAAATTGGCGCGCGAGATTCTCCTGCCAGTATTTGATATCCCAGAGGAGTTCAAGTCCCCAGAAGATGAGAAGGATGGAGGCAAGAGGGGAGAGAATGCGTACTTGAGACATCTGTCATATATCGGGGCGAAGAAGCATTGGGGTGAAGCGTTGGACGGGAAATATGTTGAGAGATTGGATTTTGAACTGTCCATTATAGAAAAGACAGGATATCCAGGTTACTTTTTGATATGTGCGGACTTTATTGCGGCTGCAAGAGAGATGGGCGTCAGTGTAGGCCCTGGCAGAGGTTCGGCAGCAGGTTCGGCAGTCTCATACTGTACAGGGATTACGAATATCGACCCGATTAAATACGATTTGCTGTTCGAGAGATTCCTCAATCCGGACCGTGTAAGTATGCCCGATATCGATATCGACTTTGACGATGAAGGTCGCGGGAAGGTGATCGATTATGTCATTGACAAATACGGGTCTGACCAAGTGGCTCAAATTATCACATACGGTAAAATGGCTGCGAAGTCCGCCATTCGAGATACGGCACGTGTCTTAGAGTTGCCCCTTCAGGATGCTGATCGTATTGCAAAATTGATTCCAGTTGTTCCAGATATTTCGCTTAAAAAGATCTTCTCTTTGGGAGACAAACCGCTCAAAGAATTGGCGAACGGATCGGAGGGTTTGGACTTGATTAATCAATTAAAGAAAATTGCTGCCAAACCTGGCTTAGAAGGGCAGACGGTAAATACAGCCCGTGTGGTTGAAGGGTCGTTGCGAAACACGGGGATTCACGCCTGTGGGGTGATTATTACACCGAGTAACATCACAGACTACGTTCCGGTTTCTGTTGCAAAGGACAGTGCGATGGTATGTACCCAGTTTGACAACCATGTCGCGGAGGATGCCGGTCTGTTGAAAATGGATTTCCTCGGTCTGAGAACGTTGACCATCATTAAGGATGCGGTGACAAATGTGAGGGAAAGAAGCGGCGTAACGCTAGATCCCGAAGCCTTCCCGTTGGATGATGCAAAAACCTATGAGCTCTTCCAAAGAGGCCATACAGTGGCTATTTTCCAGTATGAGTCCCAAGGGATGGCGAAGAACCTGAAAGAGTTAAAGCCTACTGAATTTGGTGATTTGATTGCGATGAACGCGCTGTATAGGCCTGGACCTATGGAGTATATCCCATCTTTTATCAGAAGAAAGCACGGCACAGAAAAAATAGAATATGACCTCGATGCATGTGAGGGATACCTGAAGGAGACATACGGGATTACCGTGTATCAAGAGCAAGTGATGTTGCTTTCCCAAAAACTCGCAGACTTCACAAAAGGTGAGGCCGATACGTTGAGGAAGGCGATGGGAAAGAAAAAGAAAGCTTTGATCGCACAGATGAAGCCGAAGTTTCTTGAACAGGGGATGGCAAAAGGTCATGACCAGGTGAAATTGGAAAAGATTTGGACGGACTGGGAGGCATTCGCTTCCTACGCGTTTAACAAATCTCACTCTACTTGCTACGCCTGGATTGCATACCAAACCGCATATCTGAAATCAAATTACCCCGCCGAGTTTATGGCTGCCGTGCTGTCGAACAACATGAACGACATCAAGAAAACGACAGCGTTTATGGATGAGGCACGTAGAATGGGAATCGATGTGCTCGGTCCGGATGTGAATGAGTCGCGCTTTAAGTTCGCGGTAAACGAAGCTGGAGCGATACGGTTTGGGCTGGGAGCGATACGCGGAGTAGGAGAGGGCGCAGTATTGTCAATTATTGAAAACAGACAAGAAGAAGGTGAAGCGACGTCAAAAGCGCCGAAGCTGAATCGGTACACGTCGATTTTCGATTTTTCTAAGCGCGTAAGTCTCAAGGATTGCAACAAGCGGGTATTCGAAGCGCTCGCAGTCGGGGGAGGGTTTGACGCCTTTAAGAAAGTGGGTGGAGATGACATTTACAGATCGCAATACTTTGCCAGAGACGAGAAGGATCGGTCGCTTATTGAGATTGCGATTAAGTACGGGCAAGCGTTACAAGCAAGTGAAGACTCGGCTCAGGTAAGTCTGTTCGGAGGGGGAGATGAAGCTGAAATTCCAGAACCAGTGATTCCGGATGCAGAGCCGTGGGCGGATATGGATCAATTAAATAGAGAAAGGGATGTTGTGGGGATTTACATCAGTGGCCACCCCTTAGATTTATTCAGGTTTGAAATGAACTACCTGACGACAAAGGGTGGATTGCAGATTCTAGAGGAAATGGATCCCCACAGGGGGAGGAAGATGAACTTTGGTGGTTTGGTTTCCAAAGTGGAGCATCGGATAAGCAAGGCTGGCAAGCCGTGGGGGAAGTTTACGCTGGAAGATTATCACGGTTCACAGGCGTTTACGCTGTTCGGGGAGGATTACATCAACCTGAAGGACTACATGGTCGAAGAGTGGATGGTCATGGTTGCTGGAAGTGTTCAGCGCAGAAGGGTTTGGAAGGAAACAGTAGGAGACCCAGGATCAGAATTCAGGCTTTCAGGCATATCGATGCTTGCGGACACGCGGAAAAAACGTCTGGAAAGAGTTCGCATAAGTTTAAATCTGGAGACGCTAGATGCCGCTTGGATTGATCGACTGGAACTTGCCATTAAAGGCTCACCTGGAACGGTGGGTTTGACCTTGGATATTTTTGATGGAGAATCAAAAGTTGAAATGCCCAGTCGCGCAGCAAAGATTGATGTCACCAGTTCATTTCTAAGTGAACTCGATGATCTTTGTGTACCAGGCGTTGCAAAATACAAGTTTGACCTAAGGAAGTCATATTAAATTCTGCGCAGAACTTGTTCACTAAATGTGCGCTTCAATAGTGAAAAACTGACAATGTATTTTGACTTTTTGGCTTTGTCGGTTCGTTTAATGCGAATATCTTTGATGTTATAACAAGACTATATAATTTAATATTTATATCATGGCAGTAGAATTTACAGACAGCAATTTCGAGGAAGTTGCTATAAACAGTGGCAAGCCTGTAATGGTTGACTTTTGGGCAGAATGGTGTGGACCATGTAGAGTAGTCGGTCCTGTAGTGGAAGAGCTAGCGAATGATTACGAAGGCAAGGTTGTCATCGGCAAAGTCAACGTAGACAACAACACTGAATTAAGTGCCAAATACGGCATCCGAAATATCCCGACCATCCTTTTCATTAAAGATGGTGAGGTGGTAGATAAGTCTGTGGGCGCTTCTCCGAAGAATGTTTTAGAGGAGAAGATTGAGGCGATGTTGTAGCAGACGCGTTGTCTGCTCCGAGTCTGCTCCGAGTCTGCTCCGAGTCTGCTCCGAGTCTGCTTCGCATTTGTTCCGAATTTAATTAGAAAATAAATCATCCCTGCCTATCTTAGGTGGGGATTTTTATATCTACTTTGTAACTCATTAATCCAATCATGGCACTCCGTCCCAACCCCGAAATGCAGCAGCGATTAGGTCGCTTAGAGTTTCTCGCCAAACAAGCCGTCGAGGGGTTTATTACGGGGCTCCACAAAAGCCCGTTTCATGGGTTTAGTGTGGAGTTTGCAGAGCACAGGATATACAATCCTGGAGAGTCTACGCGCCACATCGATTGGAAGCTATATGCGCGAAGCGACAGGATGTTCGTCAAACGGTACGAGGAGGAAACAAATTTGAGATGCCAAATCGTCATCGATTGCTCTTCCTCGATGCGCTACCCCTCTGAGGTTACGCTCGACGGCCCCAAAATGAATAAGCTCAAGTATTCTATTGAATCTGCGGCTGCCCTCATCGAACTGTTTCGCCGTCAACGCGATGCGGTAGGCCTCAGTTTGTTTTCCGATTCGCTGGATTTACAAACGCGCGCAAGATCGAGTATGTCCCACCACAGACTTCTCTATCACAAGCTCGAGGAGGTCCTGGAAACGAATGTTCAACAGGGGACCTCTGCGATCTCTGCCATTCATCAAATCGCGGAGGCGACCCCGCGTCGCTCCCTGATTATCCTGTTCAGCGACATGCTCGACAAGTCCGAAGATCTCGACGCCACAATCGACGCGCTCAACCATCTTCGCCACAACAAGCACGAGGTTGTCGTCTTTCACGTTTTAGATAAATCAACCGAAGTTGCCTTTGATTTCCCAGAACGACCTACCAGATTCGTAGATCTCGAGACCGGCGCAGAGCTTAAACTTCACCCTTCCGAAGTTCGCGACCACTATATTTCTCGCATGGGAGAATTACGTAAAGAACTGTCCACTAGATGTGGGGCTCATGGGATCGATTGGGTAGATGTTGATATTGCCGAGGGTCCTGTCCCTGTTCTTGCGCGGTACCTCATAAAGCGGAAGAAACTTTTTTAACTTTTCAGATAAGAACGTTGCAGAGAGGGAAAGGATATCTTATCTTTGCGCCTCCCGAAAGGGAACCCAACCCAAAACTGGTCTGGTAGTTCAGTTGGTTAGAATACATGCCTGTCACGCATGGGGTCGCGAGTTCGAGTCTCGTCCAGACCGCAAAGAGCCTTGGAGAAATCCAGG
>JAPKBK010000309.1 GCA_028823435.1 Flavobacteriales bacterium | reverse complement strand
TCGGCCGATAGGATTCAGTTCCATCGCTTTTTCAATGTGAGCCTCGGCTTCTTCAAAGCGCTTTTCATTAAGAAGAGCTAAGCCGTAATTGTGGTTGGAACCTGCATGGCTTGGGTTCAAATCCAAGGCTTGCTTTGCATATTTCAAACGCTGTGGATAATCTTTTTTTATGTTGTATGACCGGCTATACATGCTCACTGCTTCTGGATTGTGAGGGTCAATCGAATATGCTTGAAAGGCCAGGTCGTGAAACATTGCCTCATTCTCTTCTCGTTGATCCTGATAATCAGAGTTATACATATTATCATATATTCGACGCGCTTTTAACACATATGCATCACACAAACTAGGATCACTAGCGATTGCATCATCACACAGTTTTAAAGCTACATCATAGTTAGCTTCCACCTGATCGTTACCGGTCCAAGTTTGATTATAAATAGAAAGCGCCTTCAAATAACTGTCCCATGCGGAAAAAGACGCAGGGGGCTTGGTTTTTATGCGATCTTGCTCTTTTCCTTGAAGCGCAGGTAGAATTAGTACAGCCACCTCTTGGGAGACTTCGTCTTGAACTTCAAAAATATCATCCAGTGCTCGATCCCAGCGCTTTGACCAAATTTGTTGGTCATCTTTGGCATCAACTAAACTCGCTGAAATCCTCACCTTGTTTCCGCCTTTCCGAATGCTGCCCTCAACAATATAATCTGCCCCCAACTGTTGGGCGATTTCAGATGATTTAATATCTTGTCCTTTGAAACTGAAAGTAGAATTTCGAGAGATCACCGGAAATGATTTCCACGAGGACAGATTGGCAATAATGTCTTCGGTAACACCATCGGCAAAGTATTCTTGTTCTTCATCATTACTCATGTTCTTAAACGGCATAACCGCGATTGTTGGTGGTTTACTTTCGATTTCTTTGACTGGATCGCTTGTGGTTTCTAAAACCCTTTCCTCTAAGCCGTCGATTGTAACATCATATGCGTGCAAGACAGTATTTTTAACTTTCTGGCTGCCAAGATCAGCAAAAGTCAATTCGACCTTTTGGCTCACAAAGTCATGAATTGCTTTAGACAAAGATACGCCACCCGGTTGGCTGAGCGCTTCCAGTCTTGCGGCCACGTTGACCCCATCGCCATAGAGGTTTGTCCCCTCGACGATCACATCACCCATGTTCAAACCAAGGCGAAAATGCATCTGGGATGCTTCGGCAACAGATTGATTGCGCTGTTTGATAAGTTTTTGAAATTCGGTTGCACAAATGACGGCTGAGACAGCACTTTGAAATTCGGCTAAAACTGAATCTCCGGCCGTGTTAAAAATACGACCACCATGCTCTTCAAAAAGCCGGTCTAAGATTTCTCGACAAGCACGCAGACTTTTAAGTGTCGCGTCCTCATTTTTTTCCATAAGTTTACTAAAACCGACCACATCTGTGACGAAAATAACAGCAATCTTTCGAACAATTTTATCATTAGTCATAAAGGGTCTCCTCGGACCAAAACTTTACTGCTTCGTTCTAAAGGGTGCAAACAAGTTTCTTGCTTTGCTTCTCTTTGGAACTTGGTGGGTATTTTTCCCACCATTTTTCGTGCTGAACATAATTGTTGAGCTAGGCGCGGGGTCTGCTAGCATCTCGGCGAAATAAAGTAGGAGTAACCGCCATGCGCGCCGCTCTCACAGCACTGATGTTGACCTTTGCAACGCAGGCGGGGCTATAAGCGGTTATCAAAAAAAAAAGGTTCTTAAATGACAGATGATGGCGTTAGATTAGTAAAGTCAGACAGGCAATATCTTGGGGGGCAAGGTGTCACTTACAATGCGGGTGTATCAAGTAACACT
>JAPKBK010000080.1 GCA_028823435.1 Flavobacteriales bacterium | reverse complement strand
ACGCAATGATTTATGCAAATGATGTCACCAGATATCACCGTTTTTTCGATGCGACTATTGATGTTAAAGGTCGACTAGACTACAGGGCGACTGCTTCATATTTATATAATGACGCTCAAGGTATAGACTGGCCTATTTTCTTTGACAAGATTGATGTAGACACTTCATATGCTACAACAGCAACGGGGTCCATTGCGATGGGGCAAGCGTTCTATTTGAGTCCTTATTTTGAATTTACAGGCGATGTCAAACTCTTATCTGGCCGCAAAGATCTAGAATTTGATGGTGGCACAAGGTTGGCTTTTGATTGTGAAGATTATAAAAGACAATGGATACAGTTTCAATCTGTCATTGATCCCGCTGATGTTGCCATACCTCTTGATTCAATTATTCAAGAAATGACAAAAGCCCATCTTGGTGTGGGGATAATCATGTCAGATGACGCGCCCTTCACGTCCTATTCCGCTTTCTTTACTAAAAAACCTGACCGTGGAGACAGAGAGATTTTTAAGCCAGAGGGTTCCCTTAGATTTGACACTAAAAAAGCAAGGTATGTGGTCTGTAAAGCTGAAAAACTTCGTCGTGAGGGGCTCCCGGGAACATTCATTGAATTGCCTGAAAATGGATGTGGCGTCTATTCGTCAGGTGCATCAAAGTTGCCATTCGACTTCAGTATCATAGACCACACCTTTGTTGGCTCAGCATGGGAGTCTGAGTCAGGTAAGATTCAAATGAAAGGTTCTCTGGCGCTTGATATTTATATGTCTGAAGATCTTGAGTCACATTTGGCAGATCAGATTACAAATGCAGCTGTTTCCACTCCATTGGATTTCAGTTCTACAAATTATGAGTACGCTTTAAGAGAACTCGCGGGAATGGAAGTTGCAGACAATGCACTTAGAGAATTGTCACGTGAGGGCACTTTCAAAAAGGTTCCAAAAGAAATCCGGTATACAATGATGCTCACAGGTCTTGAATTTTTTTACGATTCATATGAGGATGCATTTGTTTCAACTGCGGAACTTGGTGTAGCTACGATTGGTGAAGAAGCGGTGTTTAGAACTGTGCCAGGTCGCGTTGAGCTCGTTCGTGACAGGGGGCGAGATGAACTTAGAGTATATTTCCATCTAAGTGAGGGTCATTGGTATTACTTCGAATATGATACGTTTTTTAATTTCGAAACGAATGATATAAACTTTATGGAAGTTTGGAATAACTTAAAGGACAAAGATAAAAAGCTCACAAACCCCATTACTGAAGCATCTATAAAAATGCAAGCTTCGAGAAATGGTCTCAGACAAGACTTCGTTGACAGATATCGTGACTTTGAATAAACCATCTCAAGTGAAGCCGCACACATCATACCCCCACTTATTCTCTCCCCTTAAAGTTGGGTCAACAACGCTTCCTAATCGAGTCATTATGGGATCGATGCATACTGGGCTTGAAGAATTAAAAGGTGGGTTTCCACGTTTGGCAAAATTTTACGCTGAAAGAGCAAAAGGGGGAGTAGGTCTTATCGTGACTGGAGGAATTGCACCAAACAGAGCAGGCGTTACCGCATGGGGAGGTGCGCGTATGACAAGAACGAGACATGCAAAAGAGCATCAGCAGATCACGAATGCCGTTCACAATGAAGGAGGGAAGATTGTGATGCAAATCCTTCATTCGGGTCGCTATGCCTACACGCCATTTGCTGTTGCACCATCGGCGATTAAATCTCCCATCAGCAAGTTTAAACCACGCGCATTGTCACGCAGGGGGGTCAAGCGCACCATCAAAGATTTTGTCAAATCGGCAAAGCTCGCAATGGCCGCAGGGTATGACGGTGTAGAAGTCATGGGGTCGGAGGGCTACCTCATCAATGAATTTATAGCTTCTGAAACGAACAAGAGAACCGATGAATGGGGTGGGTCTTTTGAAAACCGGATACGTTTCCCAAAAGAGATCGTTCGCCAAATCAGAGAAAATACAAGTCCCGATTTCATTGTCATTTACCGCCTCAGTATGTTGGATCTGGTTCATGGCGGGAGTTCTTGGGAAGAAGTGGAGAAACTGGCAAAAGACATAGAGCTCGCTGGTGCAAATATGATCAATACTGGTATAGGGTGGCATGAGGCACGCATTCCTACCATTGCGACGATGGTGCCTCGAGGTGGGTTTGCCTTCGTGACAAAACGTCTTATGGGGAAATTAGGGATCCCCCTGATTACGACAAATCGCTTCAACGATCCAGAAAACTGTGAGCGTGCACTTGCGGATGGATGTGCCGATATGATCTCGATGGCACGCCCATTTCTGGCGGACCCTCATTTAATGCGAAAATCTCTGGAAGAAACACCGGAAACCATCAATACATGTATCGGTTGCAATCAGGCGTGTTTGGACCATGTTTTTGAACAAAAAATCGCTTCTTGTCTCGTGAATCCCAGAGCGTGTGAAGAAGATATTTGGCATGACCCATCCATTGTCAAGCCTTTAAATGGCCATAAAATTGCCGTTGTAGGTGGAGGACCAGCAGGTATGAGCTGCGCCACAGAGCTCGCGACTTTAGGCTTTGAAGTTGATCTTTTTGAGAAAGCCAAATCTTTGGGTGGTCAATTCAATGTCGCAAAGAAAATTCCAGGCAAAGGTGAATTTGAGTCTACTATTAGATATTTCACAAATCGCTTGTCAAGTTTGAATGTGGGGTTGCATCTCGGGGAATCCGTGTCTGAAGATCAATTGATTCATTCAGGATACAGTCATGTCGTTTTGGCGTCGGGTGTAAGTCCCAGGAAATGGAACTTATCCGGTGCCGATCGGCCAGAAGTAGTAAACTATCTGGACGTTCTAAATGGCGATGTCGAAATAGGTAAAACCGTTGCAATCGTTGGAGCTGGTGGGATAGGGTTTGACGTGGCGGATTTCCTGACACACGACTCAGAAGCCTCAGGGTTTTTAAAATCATGGGGTATCGATGAGAGCCTTTCAAGTAGAGGTGGACTCTCAAAACCGGAGAGAAGTGTCTCTCAACGGAAGGTGTATCTCCTTCAGCGTAGCCCAGGAAAGCCTGGTGCCAAATTGGGTAAAACCACAGGGTGGATTCACAGAGTGACACTCAGAAAAAGAGGTGTAGAAATGTGGTCTGACATTGATTACAAGCACCTAGATGAACACGGCTTGCATCTATCTCATCCTGAAAAAGGATCGGTTACTTTGCCTGTAGACAACGTCGTGATTTGTGCGGGCCAAATGCCTTTCGCGCCACTCTTGGACACGCTAGAAAGGGCAGGAGTGAAGGTCTCTTGTATCGGTGGTGCATCAAATGCGCGGGGACTAGACGCACAAAGGGCCATTCGCGAAGGTTTAAAACTTGCGACTAAACTTGAATCAGAACTGGTCAGTGAGTGACTTGTTTCTTTTCGTTTGACAACGCGACTACAGCATCGTAACACTTGTCTCGGAGTTCCTCCACATTCGTGGAATAGATGGGCGCACCATACTTTACCGTCACTGCGCCAGCTCGCGTGATTTTAAAGTCACCTTTAGGGAGCCAAGGACCGACACCTCCGAAATAAACGGGCACTACAGGAGCTCCTGCCTTCGCTGCCAAATGAAACCCTCCCTTTTTAAACATCCTGACACCTTCAAAGCCTTTTTCACATCGTGTTCCTTCAGGAAAAACAAGCACACAGCGGCCTTTTTTCAGTCCCGCATCAAGCGCTGATATTGCTTTAAGTGCGGATGCTTTGTTGCCTCTCTCTACAAAGACAGTCCCTACTCGCGCATTTGCGCCACCTAACAAAGGTATTTTTCTCAAACTTGCCTTTCCGAGAAACACAATGGGCGCGGGGCTAGTCGCAAAAGCGACATTGATATCTAAGAAGCTTGAATGATTTGCAACGAGTACAGCACCCTGTCCGCTTTCAAGAAGTTCTAGCGCTGCAGGGTCAATGTCAACTTCTATGGGCATTCGTACAATCCATTTAAGCATGGGAATGCTCCATCGTTTCTTTGCGAGTGTGGTTAATGTATATCGCGCAGACGAAGGAGAAATCATCAAGCACACCAGGGCAACTCCACACCACCAGGCAGAGATTACAATTGAAAGAATAGATTTTATAGTGCCAATCATCAGATAAGTACGCCTACTTCAGATTCACTTAATTCTCTGACTTGGCCAGCTTTTAAATCTTTCAATTTAAATGGCCCGATCGATTCTCTGATGAGACGTAATGTTGGGAAACCGGCAGAAGCTGTCATTTTTCTGACTTGCCTGTTTTTACCTTCCGTCAGCGTGATAGAAATCCAAGTGTCTGGAATGCTTTTCCTGACACGGATAGGAGGTATTCTGTCAAAGTATGTCGGTTGAGGCTCTAGCACAGACGCTTTACAGGGTCTTGTTTTAAATTCCTTCCCTTTGATGTTTATCATGAGCGGATTCTGTAGCGCGCGAAGGTCCGAGAAATCAGGTGAACCCTCAACCTGGGCATGGTATGTCCGGGGATGGCCATTTTCAGGCGACAAGAGCTCAGAATTTAAACGCTTGTCATTTGTCAAGAGTAACAAACCTTCAGAGTCCGTATCTAACCTACCCACGGAATACACATCACTCTCGAATTTAAAGTCGACATCCGCAAGAGATGGATGCCCACCTTCACGCGTGAATTGACTAAGCATACCATACGGTTTGTGCAAGAGATAGTATTTTTTCATAAGTTACAAGTTTGGCGTAAAGTTAGTCGTTCCAATCTGCAACGAAAACGTTTGTGTTCCGTGTTCGCCCATTATTTCTGTTCGAAGAAAAAGCAAGTCGCTTTCCATCAGGAGAGAACATCGGAAAACTGTCAAAGGCACTGTCGAAAGAAACTTGTTCTAGTCCCGAACCATCCAGGTTGATCATGAAGATGTTAAAGGGGAATCCTCCTGAATGGTGGTTTGAAGAGAATAAGATTTTGTCGCCATCTGGATGAAAGTACGGCGCCCAATTTGCACCGCCCAAATCCGTCACTTGACGGATCTCTGTTCCATCCACTCTGCCCACAAAAAGCTCCATGTCTGTCGGCTCAACCAAGTCATTTGCAAGGAGTTCCTTGTATTTCGACACAGCTTCCGGAGTCTTAGGCCGAGAAGACCTCCACACGAGCCACTCGCCATCTGGAGAGAAGAAAGCACCGCCGTCATATCCCAATTCATCTGTGACTTGGAACACATTCCCGCCATCGAGGTCACATGTATAAAGTTCAAGATCTCCGCTTCGGGTGGAGGTAAACACCATTTTATCTCCTTGTGGTGAAAGTGTTGCTTCTGCATCATAGCCGGGCAAGTCCGTGAGTTGGTTCACCACATTGCCCTGTAAGTCTGTTACGAAGATGTCGTAATGTGGATAGATGGGCCAAACATATCTTCCTTCTACGCCACGTTCCGGCACAGGTGGACATGCCTCATCTCCCAAATGTGTTGAGGCAAAAACGACCGTTGTATCCCCAGGCATGAAATAAGCGCACGTCGTGCGACCGAGCCCATTTGAGACTCTGCTTGGGGGAGTCTCTGACGGTGTTCCATCAGCATCTACATCCATGACAAAGATTTGGTCGCATTGAATTCCTCCCTTGGGATTTGCAGTTTGGAAGACTAGTGTTTGAGAGTCAAAAGACCAATACGCCTCCGCATTGTCGCCCCCAAAAGTAAATTGATGCATGTTCGACAGATGCACTTCCTTTTCATAGGTCACCCCGTCGACAGATAATTTGTTGACTTCTACGTCTTCTCCATGATGAGATCCTGCGTGTGGATTTTCTCCGCTTTTGTGAGGGTTATCTGTTGATTCAGAGCAGCTTGTGACAAGGATGCCACTGAGTAGAACTGGAAGTAAAAAAGAAACATGTATTTTCATGGGGGCAAATTTACTCATAGTCCTTCAGGAATTGTTAAATTTGTGTCACGGTTGCCTTCATCGCCTCACGCAAGTGGGGAGGAAAGTCCGGACAGCTCAGAGTGCCGTACTCCTCGAAAGGGAGAACCATCAAACGTGATGGGATAGAAAGTGCTATAGAAATTTAAACCGCCGATGGCTCGTAAGAGCACAGGTAAGGCTGAAAAGGTGGAGTAAGAGCCCACCAGTGGTGGAGTGATCCACCAGCTTAGGTAAACCTTGCGGGCTGCAAGACCATGTAAACTAGTGCTTGAGAGCTGCTCGCTCGATGCTAGAGGGTAGGTCGCATTAGATCAATGATGAAGCTCGGTGTTGTTTATTCAACAACGGGAACAGAATCCGGCTTACACCGTAAATATGAGGGGGATTCCACACCGGAGTCCCCCTCTCCATTTTTATCAATTTCTTGAAGACCTTTTTCTCATATAAAGGCCACAAACACGTTCAAGCACTCTCAATTTTATGTATATTACTGATTCTAAGTTAAAACCAAGACTATGAGACATCTTATTTCCCTCGCCTTTTTATTTGCAATTACATTTAATGTTTACGGGCAGGTCCCTGATTATGTACCCTCTGACGGCCTTGTGGCTTGGTATCCGTTTAATGGGAATGCGAATGACGAGAGCGGGAATGGGAATGATGGTGTCGTTAATGGAGCTCTATTGGTTCCGGATAGAAATGGCAACCAAAGCTCTGCTTATGGTTTTGATGGACTTAATGCACAGATTTCACTTCCTGATTTGCCATCACCAACGACATATACATTATCTGCATGGGCAACTAAATTAGCGGGGGATTACGATACGCGTTATATATTATCTGATTTTGGTACTGGAGAATCCGGTGGTCCTGAAGGTATTGCTCTTCTGAAAAACAATACTGGAATATACAGTCATACAGCTGGTTTGGGAGGTGATGGGGCATGTTTTTCAGGAGAAAATATAGTTGATGATCAATGGAATCATATAGTTGTCATTCGTAATTCAGCAAATGTGTCTTTCTGGATTAATGGAGAATTAATTAGTACTGATGCTTGTATAACTCCAGATCCGATAGATAGACTAGGATTAGCATTTATAGGTAGTGGAGTGACTTCTCAACAACACTGGAAAGGCAATATAGACGATGTCGGGTTTTGGAACCGTGCGCTATCAGCTAGTGAAATCACAAGCCTATTTAACGCACCTTCACCAATTCAAGGCTGCACCGATGAAACCGCATGTAATTATGATGATGAAGCTACAAACGATGACAGCAGCTGTGAATACAACATCACACCTGTTGATCTTGGCGAAGATATTACTACGTGTGACGCGTCAGTGACTCTCGATGCTGGAGAAGGGTATGTTAGCTATCTCTGGAGCAATGGTGAAACAACTCAGAGCATTGAGGTGAGTGAGTCTGGTGATTATAGTATTGAAGTTGGGAATGGTGATGTCAGCAGTTCGTCACTGAGTTTTGATGGAGAGAATGATTATGTCAGAATAAATGAAGGGTCAGACTTTTTTGGAAGCACAGGGGACTTTACTGCTGCCTGTTGGTTAAAGCTTGATGATAATGTTCAAGGCGTCGCAGAACCAATTTTTGAATCAAATATTCAGAATGAACTTCAATTAATGATAGTTAATAATGATGGCAGACTAACATGTAATGCTGGAGGAGGCTTAATAGCCGAATCGATTGCACTTGTATGGGATACAAATACTTGGTATCATGTTGCGATATCTAATTTGTCTGGACATTTAAAATTCTATCGAAATGGAATTGAATTGGGTTATTCGCAGGAGCCTTATAGTGGAAATATTAATACAAGAAGTTTTAGTTCATTAAATATTGGAAAAGATGATGATGAAGATGATCCATATTCTGTTTGGCTTGATGGATCAATAAGTGATTTTGTCTATTGGGATATAGCACTGTCAGCATTTGAAGTTAATAATTATATCACA
>JAPKBK010000308.1 GCA_028823435.1 Flavobacteriales bacterium | reverse complement strand
TCCCCATGCATGAACTCCTAGATTCAATTGAAAAAATCCGAAGGGATATCCCCGTCGTGGTTCACTGCAGATCGGGCGTCCGTTCAGCTGCTGTCGTGCATCATCTTACGCTTCAAATCGGTTACGAGGATGTGTATAATCTACAAGGTGGGATCGAGGCTTGGTCGCAAGAAATAGACAGCAATATAGAAGTCGCGTGAGATCTGGAACGGACTGGATAAAGCTCTCCGCAAAAGGTTTTGCAATGGGTGCCGCAGATCTAGTCCCTGGAGTGAGTGGTGGAACAATCGCTTTTATCTCCGGCATTTATAATGAATTAATCTCTACAATTGCAGGACTGGGTATGGGGACTTTAATCGATGTATTTAAAGTCGGCCCATTTGAGGTTTGGAAAAAGTACAACCTCAGTTTTTTAGCTGTTTTGGTCTTGGGACTCATGGCTGCCATCTTCACACTGGCGGGACCGATACATTGGATTCAAATACACCATCCTTCTGAACTCCGGGCTTTTTTCTTTGGGCTTGTACTCACCTCTGCGCCACTCATTGTCAGAGAGATTCGACCTTACAAACTAACCGACATTGCGTGGGGAATTGCGGGAATCGTGCTTGCATTAATTCTGACAAATCTGCCACCTTCATATCAATCTGAGTCTCCGATATTCATTGCGATATGTGGCGCAATTGCTATTTGTGCGATGCTCCTTCCTGGAATAAGCGGAAGTTTCATTTTAGTGATTCTGGGCGCTTACAATTCCATTATTTCTGCACTTGCAAATTTTGACATCTTAAGGGTGGGCGCATTTTGTTTGGGTGCTTTCATAGGGCTACTCAGTTTCAGTAGAATACTGAAGAAAATCCTACATAATTTTCGAGCACAGACGCTGGCTATCCTCACTGGCTTTATGCTGGGATCCTTGCATGTGCTTTGGCCATGGAAGGCGCAAATCGACCTTCTTTTTACGCATCGTGATGGGAGAGAAGAATGGATGATGAAAAATGTGCGCCCTGATTTTCAGATTTTGGAAATAACCAGCATGTTAATCATTGTGGCAATAGGCTGCTGTGTGGTCATAGGACTAGATAAACTTTCGAAGACCACATGAAAAAGATGGGACTTTTAGGGCATCCAGTTTCTCACTCGATGTCGCCCAAACTGTTCGCTGACAAATTCTCAAAAGCTGGACGGCTGGATTTAGAATATCTCGCCTACGACCTTCCTGAAATTTCTGACTTCAACACATTCTCCGCAAACAACCCTGACATTGTTGCGCTCAATGTAACGATACCTCACAAAGAGAGCATCCTTCCTTATTTATCTGAAATAGATGAAGAAGCCCAAGCGATAGGGGCCGTCAATACGCTTTTTAAAGCAGAGGGCAAATGGAAGGGGTACAATACGGATGGCTGGGGGTTTCGAAGATCAATGCAACCCTTCCTTCGGGGACGCCACGAAAGGGCACTTATTTTCGGTACTGGTGGGGCTGCAAAAGCGGTGGCATATTCTTTGAAATTATTAGGTGTTGCATGTTACTTTGTAAGTAGAACTCCTGAGAAACAACGTGACATTTCTAATGTCATTGGCTTTAACGCGTTAACACCAGAAGCGATAAAACACCACCTTTTATTAATTAATTGTACGCCTTTAGGAACGTCTCCCGAAACAGATGAATGCGTTCAAATCCCATGGCAAGGTGTCGGGAAAGATCATCTCATTGTTGATCTCGTTTACAATCCTGATGTGACTACATTTATGAACAGAGGCATAGAGAAAGGTGCGGAGGTGATGAATGGACGGGACATGCTGAGACTACAGGCAGAGAAATCATGGGATATTTGGCTAAAGAATGGATTATAAAA
>JAPKBK010000079.1 GCA_028823435.1 Flavobacteriales bacterium | reverse complement strand
TGCGTTCATCGTAATCGGCATGAACGACTGTCGAAGAATTTAAATCATTTAATGGCGCACGCATGATAAATCCCGGGGAAGCAATTCCTACGGCGAGCATTTTATTTCCAACGATATAGCAAGATCGGAACGATGGATGTATGATACTGTCTTGAGGTGTCTTTACAGCCCATCGCGTGGTGTCCCATGTTTCACCTCCGTTTGAAGTGTATCCGATGAACCCCCCAGAGCCAGCAAATGCAATGTTGTCAGAATCGGCCACATGAATCGTTCTGATGCTGGCGTCAAATGACTGTGCAGCACACGTAATTGTCAGGACGGACAGAATGCATATAGATAAAAAATGTGTTTGCTTTTTGACGCTGAGACGCATAATAAAACTGCCATGTTTGGTTATGGCCTTAATATATGATGTGAGAATGGATTGATGAAAGTATATTTGGTTAAAAATGAACAAATGCGTGTTATCATATTCCTTTTCTTCACGGCTGCTTTTTTGTCCTGCGGTGAAACTTCTTCTTTCGTTTTGAAGCCGGGTGAGCTTACTTATCCTCAGACCAGAGTTGTAGATCAAACAGACACAATCTGGGGTGTTGAGGTGTCGGATCCATACAGGTGGCTTGAGGATGACAGGGCTCCTGAAGTGGAGCAGTGGGTTAAAGATGAAAATGAAGTGACCAGAAAATATCTGGATGCGCTTCCGCTTCGGAATGTGTTAAGAGCGAGGTATGAAAAACTCTTTAATTATGAGAAGGTCGGTATTCCGCGCAAAGTAGGTGACAGGTATTTTATTACGAGAAATGATGGCCTGCAAAACCAAAGTGTGATTTATATCTTTGACGCGTTGGGGGGTGAAGAGCGCGTGTTCCTTGATCCAAATGCACTTAGTGAGGACGGGACGATTACGGCTTCCCTCGGAGGGGCCTCAGACGATGGTAAGTTTGTGACCGTCATTAAAAGTGAGTCAGGATCAGATTGGCAGGAAATTAACGTCATAGAGATCGAGACAGGAAAGGAGTTAGAGGATTCGCTTAAGTGGGTGAAATTCAGTGGCACGAGCTGGGTGAATGATGGATTCTACTACAGCCGTTATCCCAAACCAGAGGGAAGCGCTTTCAGTTCAGAGAATGTTTTTCACAGTGTGTATTTTCACAAACTTGGTACGCCTCAATCAGAGGATGATTTGATTTACAGAAATGAAGATGAGCCCAACAGATATCATTTTGCCTATGCCACAGAGGATAACAAATATCTGATTCTTAATGTTTCTACAGGAACTGACGGCAACAGTCTACTCGTGAAAGATCTTGGTCAAAAAGATTCACAGTGGAAAGTGTTGGTGGCAGGATTTAAAGACCACAGCTCGGTGGTTGAACATATAGACGGCAAAATTTTGTTGCTTACAGATATTGATGCGCCCAAATACAGGTTGGTCGCAGCGGATGCAAGTGTCGATTTGTCGGACAGAGCGCTTTGGACAGATGTTATTTCAGAGTCAGAGCATTTGCTTGAATCTGTAAGTGCCTCAGCGGGTCACTTATTTGCCACTTACTTACGCAATGCATGTCATGCAGTCGTCCAGTTTGATGTGAATGGTGCGCATCCATTTGAAATAGAATTACCAAGTAAAGTGGGGTCTGTGGGTGGATTTGGAGGTAAAATGAATGCTGAAGAAGTGTTTTATGCCTTTACCTCTTTCACGCATCCCACAAGTATTTACAGGCTGGACTTAGAAAACGGAACAAGTACTGAGTACAGTAGTCCTGAGGTTAGGTTTAAACCAGAGGGTTATGAGACAAAACAGGTTTGGTATGCCTCCAAAGACGGCACCCAAATCCCCATGTTTATCGTTCACAGGCGGGGGCTTTTAATGAATGGACAAAACCCCACACTTTTATATGCATATGGTGGGTTTAACATCAGCCTCACGCCAAGTTTCAGTGCGTCAAACATCGTTTTCTTAGAAAGGGGAGGCGTCTATGCCATGCCCAATTTACGAGGGGGAGGAGAGTTCGGCGAGGATTGGCATAAGGCGGGAATGCTTCTCGACAAACAAAATGTATTCGATGACTTTATCGCAGCAGCAGAATATTTAAAAGCTGAACGATACACCAATTCTGAAAACCTTGCCATTGAAGGTCGGTCAAATGGGGGGTTGTTAATAGGAGCAGTGATGACGCAACAGCCCGACTTGGCAGCGGTTGCATTTCCTGGAGTGGGCGTGATGGATATGTTGAGATACCATAAGTTTACAATTGGGTGGGGGTGGATTCCTGAATACGGTTGTGTAGATAGCACGGAAGTTGAATTTAAGAATCTGTTTTCGTTTTCTCCTGTCCACAATTTAAAAGAAGGAACGTCTTATCCAAGTACGATGGTGACGACTTCGGATCATGACGACAGAGTTGTCCCTGCCCACTCCTTTAAATTCGCGGCCAGACTGCAAGCGGTTCATCAAGGTGAAAGACCAGTGTTGATACGCATCGAAACGGGTGCGGGACATGGTGCAGGCAAGCCAACATCAAAAATTATTGATGAACAGGCTGACAAATGGGCATTTCTTTTTCACGAAGTTGCGAGTCATTAAAGTTTGGTATATTATATTGTGCGCATGATCAAAAGATTTTCTTGTCATTTATTGCCCTTTTCAGTATTCTGTTTGCTGTTTTTCAGCACGACTCTTTCAGCCCAAACTGTGAACGGTGCTGTCTCAGATATGAATTCCAGAGTGCTTATGCCCGGAGTGACTGTTCAGCTCGTGTGTAATGGCAAAGGGGTCGACGTTGTTCCCACAGATTCGGAGGGTGCGTTTTCCATAGATGTTGGGGGCCATGAAATGTGTGAATTGGTTTTTTCTTTCATAGGGTATTCAAGAAAGACGGTTTCAGTTTCTGAGCTGAGAGGAACGGATCTGTTTAACGTACTTCTTGAAGAAGAAGCCTTGTCATTAGAAATGGCTGTAGTGTCTGCGAGTATTTCCGAACGTCCGGTAGAAGAGGAGGTCGTTCCCATAGAGGTGTTGAAGCCTTATTTGGCGTCAAGTACAAATGCAGTCGGTTTGAAGGGTTTGGTCGGCAAGACTTCGGGTGTGTCCATTATGGATTCGCAGGTAAGTATTCGAGGGGGCAGTGGATATAGCTATGGTGTGGGTTCTCGTGTTTCTTTACTATTAGATGGAATGCCTTTGCTTTCTGGAGATATGGGTGAAATTTGGTGGTCCTATCTGCCGATGGAACATATAGGTCAGGTAGAGGTCATTAAAGGAGCCGCTTCATCTCTTTATGGAACGAGCGCATCTAATGGCGTGATACACTTTCGAACGGTTTGGCCTGGAACGAAGCCAGAGACAGTCATCAGTGCATTCAATGGCGTCTACAGCGATCCGACAAATGACTCATGGCGATGGTGGGATCAGAGTTTTTCTCCTGTTTTAAACGGTGCGTCAATTTCACATAGGAAGGCTTGGGACAAAGTTGATTTGGTCATCGGAGGGAATGTACTCTCGGACAAAACCTACCTTTCTGTAGGTCATGAACAAAGGGCGCGGGTGAGTGCTAAACTTAGATTCAGACCGAAGGGCGGGTTGTTGTTTGGAATAAGTGGAATCGCTCAATACCAGCAGATGGGACGCTTTATTTTGTGGGATGATTTTGAGACATCAGCTTACTTGCCGATGGAGGGGACTTCGAGCCAAGACCAATGGTTAAATCTAAACATAGACCCTTGGGTGAGTTATGCCGGCGCGCATGGAGGGCTGCATAAACTTACAAATCGATTTTATAGAACGTCCCGTTATAATTCAAGTGGTGAAGTGACAATGGCGAGTAACCTGTATATGTCTGAATACAAATATTCTCGAAGACTGTCAGATCAATTTGAAGCCCAGGCTGGCGGATTCTTGAGTGTTCAGACGTCTTTCAGTTCACTTTATCCGGGCATCGCTCTAGCGACCCTTAATCCAGCTGTTTTCGGTCAGGTAGAGGGGCGTCATGGTCGTCTGCGCACAGTGTTTGGTGCCCGATTTGAAAAGAATATTAACCCAGGTTTTTATGAGGAATCTTCAGGCCCAGTTTTAAGAGCAGGAATCAATTACGAGATCGCTCCAGGAACAAACTTTAGGGCGTCTTACGGAGAGTCATACAGGTTCGCTTCACTCGCTGAAAGATACTTTTCTACTTCTTTGACTGATGGGATAGATATCATAGGTAACATCGACCTGCAAAGTGAATCGGGAATAAATTTAGAAGCTGGAATCAAAAAGAAGCTTCTTTTAGGTGGGAAAAACATCTATTTCGATGCAGCGGTGTTCATGCTCCAATATGAAGATATGATTGAATACACTTTGCGTCCTCAGCTAAATTCTGATGGTGGGATTATTATAGAAGAGGGTGTGTTGCAGTTTTATTTCCAAGCACTGAACATAGGCAAGAGTCGGATCTCAGGTTTCGAATTGTCAACCAATGGTGAGATTGAAGTGGCGGGGATTCCCGTGAGGATTTTCGGTGGCTATACGTATCAATATGCAGGCGATTTGTCCCGCGACACATCCCAAGTCAATATGGGGGCTTATTTAGAAAACTTCTTAGACAGTTTTGGAGAAACACGTGATTCATTAGTCACTGCTGGATCTTTACTTAAATATAGAAACAGTGGGACTTTTAAGCTTGATGTTGAGGCTGATTTAGGCCCCGTAACGGTGGGTGCATCTATCAATAAGCAGGATTATATTGATGAGATTGATTGGTACTTTAACGAGTTGGTGTCCGGACTTGCAAATTTCAGGGAGCAGTTTACGGATGGGTTTTCATCCCTTGATGCTCGGATGGTTTACAAGCCAAATGACGATGCGAGTGTGTCCTTTATCGTGACAAACATAAAAAACGCAATTATTTCCAGTAGGCCTGGTATTATAAGTGCCCCTCGAAGTTTCGTATTGAGGTTTGATTATAAGTTCTAGCGACATCTTCTTAAAAGGATAAGAGGAGTTTACGCCGTCTTATCTAAAATTCCTCTTAGCCGATAACATTCTTTCTGTGTCCAGTCACGGACTTCCGTAAGTAGCTTTTCGGCATCATCTCCTTTAAATGTAGGGCCAAAGCTCACGTGGGTTTCTATGATCCGCGCTCCGAAATGTTTAAATGCATGTGGAATAAACCACTCTTTGTTAACCCAAGCGATATCTGCATTTTTATACTCAATTGCTGCTGGAGAAATTTGAAACCCGTTATCTGCACACGTATAAAAAATCCCTTTTTTATACGGAAGGAGTTCGGGGCCTCTACAAGTTGTGCCTTCTGGGAAGATAACAACACCATATCCATTGTCAAACCTGTCTTTTACAGCGAGTCTTGTAGCTGTGCGGCTTTCTTTGATGTCACGTTTGACCCAAATAGTCCCTATCAATGATGCGCCCCAACCTATGATGGGCCAAGATTTGGTCTCGTGTTTGGCCACAAAGACGACTGGAAACGAGGTAGGTAAAACGACAGCATCTAGGTATGATCGGTGGTTTCCCATCACAATCGCTGGTTCAGAAGGTGGCGTACCGTGCCAGTGTATTCTAACCCCAAGTATTTTGTGGGTGCCATTCAAAAAAGCAGTAAAAAAATTATGAATGTTTCTTTGTTTTGCTTCTTCTTTTCTTCTCGTTATAAAAGCAAACATTGAGAAGCATAAGATCCCTATTGAGACAATGCTGACCCACATCAAAAACGCCACTAATCTTAAAAAAGCTCTGAGTATATGCAAATCTTGTAATTTTGTAAAGTGGTTCGAAGTTAAGGCAAGGAGAGTTTATGTGCGATATGTTTAAATTTTCTTGGTAAATCGACCACGATTTCAATGTTTTCTTTTGTCATTGGATGCGTAAAAGAAAGTTTTGTGCACGCTAAAAACAATCCTTGGCCTGTGTATTTCTTGTCACCACTGTATAATTGATCACCTAAGATAGGGTGCCCAATACACGCGAGGTGCTTTCTTATTTGATGGGTTCTTCCTGTTTTAGGATGCACTTTTACGAGTGTAGCAGTCCCGAAAACAGGCCATGATGTAGAGCCGATAATTTCGATCTCTGAATGGGCCTCTTTGCCATTAATTTCGACGCGAATTGTTGCGCGAGACATGAATGGTGTCCCTTCAATTAAGGCCATGTATTCCTTCGAAATTTCTCGTTTTTCAAAGGCGTCCCCCAGGCCTGAAGCTGCGCCCGTTGTCTTGGCGAAAAGCACAGGGCCATGCGTCGCTTTGTCAAGGCGATGTACGGCCAATGGTGTTTGGAATGAGTCATCTAAAGTACTTTTAATCAACACACTTGATGAGATTGACTCAAGTGTATGTTTATTAGGACCTTTGGTTACAATTCCAGCGCGTTTCAACACGCAAGCACACCAATTATCTTCATGCAATATGTTTATTCTATCTTTATTTTTGGACTGTATTGCCAATGGTTTATTTGGCATTTCTTTCACAACTAAAATATCTCCAAGTGACACCCAGGTTCCGGTTTTGCCTTTTGTACCATTGACAAAAATAAGGCCTTTTTTTATGGCTTTTTTAACTGATTGTCGAGATGTGAGATTTGTGAATTGCCCTATTGCTCCTTCTTGAAGTCGCTTCGACTTTGAATCAAAGGGAAAGTGATTCCATTTGGATATGATGACCTCATTCATGTGTAAAATGTAAACCATGTTGCGCAAAATGTTGCACATTGTTTCACATCATTTAACTTTGCCCACTTATAATTTTATTAAGTCTTTTTTTAAATTTTTACATGAAGCTCTTCGTTGCTAAACTCAATCGTGAGACCACAGAAGCAGAACTAACAGAAAACTTTACACAATTCGGTGGTGTGGTGTCTGTTAAAGTTGTGACCGATCGTGATACTGGTCAATCAAAATGTTTTGGTTTTATTGAAATGGCTTCAATGGAAGCTGGTGAAGCTGCCATTGCAGGTCAAAATGGTCAAGAATTTATGGGTTTCCGTATGGTTGTAAAGGAAGCGGAGGATAAGCCCCGCGCACCCAGACCATCATTTGGTGCCAGTCCAGGTGGTAAGCCAGGGGATGCATCATCAAGAGGTGGTTTTTCCAAAGATGGAGGTTCAGCACCTGGGAGTGCCGACAGCAAAGGAGACCAAAAAAAGCCAGGTAATTTTTCTTCAACAAGTAACAAGAAACGTACCCCTACAAAAAAGCCCAAAGGAGGACCGGACAAGTATGCCGACGGACCTAGAACTGTTGTTCATTCTAAAAGACCCAAATCAAATAGAAATCAATGGCTAGATGATTTAGATGATTTTTAGATGATTTCATTATAACATCCATGAAGGAGCTTTCAGAATAACATCTGTTGGCTCTTTTTTTTTGTCATTTAATTTTTTTAAAATTTTCACTTAAATATTTGGTTTTCGATTAACCAGTTGATTATTAGATGTCTCGTGGAGCCATGTGATGTGAGTCGCAGACACGTTCGTCGACTCAATCAAAGTCTTCATCGAAGAAAATGTAACTTTTGTGCGTGATTTTACGTTTTTTGGAGTATATTTCAAGGTCCCATCTTTCATAATCATGACACGTACTATATTTCTTATTGTTCTTAGCGCATTTGCATCTCAAATGTTTGGCCAAGATGACCCGGTTTACGGATGTACTATCTCTGTTGCTTGTAACTACGACCCCGCTGCCACGGTAAACGATGGCAGTTGTGACTTCGTTAGTTGCTATTCAATGGGATGTACCGACCCAGTGGCCTGCAACTATGATCCAGCTGTCGCTATTAACGACGGTTCATGTGATTATCTCTCATGCTTGACACCTGGTTGTCAGAATGAGCTGGCCTGTAACTATGACGTGCTGGCTGAACTTGATGATGGTTCTTGTGAGTTCACTTCCTGTTCGGGTTGTACAGATCCTGTAGCATCTAATTATGATGTTGCTTATACAATTGATGATGGCTCTTGTATCATACTGGGATGTCTTTCTCCCTCTGCCTGTAACTT
>JAPKBK010000307.1 GCA_028823435.1 Flavobacteriales bacterium | reverse complement strand
CCCACAGAATTGATTGCGAGTTTTGAAGCGCCAAGGCCTCTTTGGACTTGCATGGTGCGAACCGCATCGCCCAAACCAGCCCAGTTCGACCAGTACACCCAGCCGTTTTCCATATCGTTCACTGGGATCCCATTGACCAATACCGCGACGTTACGTTGGTCAAATCCACGAATGTTAATGCGGCTGTCGCCATAACCACCTCCGCCCTTAGTGGCATATACGCCAGGGGTGAAATTCAAGACCTCGACAAGTTCACGATCTCCAAGTTTCTCTTCTATTTGGCGGGCGTCGATTGTTGACACCGCCACTGGCGTCGCTCTATCTATGGCGACGGATGCGATAACATTTGCCTCTTCAAGACCTATCGCGCTTGGCTCAAGCATGATGTCTCCCATATTTAATAGACCGCGACCCTCCAGTGAGATGTATTTCTTCACTTTCGAGTAACCCATGGTTGTCGCGACAAGGTTTGTTTGGCCATGGGCATTCGTTTTAAACTGAAAAAAACCATCAAAATCTGTAAAAGCGCCCTCATTAAAATCCTCCAAATACACAGATGCACCAATTAATCCATTGCCTGAATTGGCATCTATGACCCGGCCGCGCACTGTGGTCTGAGCGAGTGAAAGCGTCGAGATTAAAAGGGCGACAATTGATAAAATTGTTGTTTTCATGTCAGTGATCTGCTTAATGCTTTGGGTACGTCATCTTATGGAATGACAAATTACCAAATGAAAGATACTCTCGCAGGTTTTAACTCACAAAACTTATCCCCACCGAGCGTGAGTATTCAAGTATTCAGCAATTTGTATTGTGTTTGTCGCAGCGCCTTTGCGAAGATTGTCACTGACGATCCAGAGATGTAAACCTCTCGGGTTACTCAGGTCACGACGAAGACGTCCCACGAAGACGTCATCTTTTCCGTGAGCGGTAATAGGCATGGGGTAATGAAAAGTCTCCGGATCATCCTGAAGAATGATTCCAGGAAAATTAGAAAGCATGGATCGCACATCCGCCATCTCAAAATCTCTTTCAAATTCTAAAAAAACGGACTCTCCATGACCTCCGACAACAGGCACACGAACGGCTGTACAGCTTAGAGAAATTGAATCGTCACGCATGATTTTCTTTGTTTCATGGTGGACCTTCATTTCCTCCCTGGTATAGCCATTTTCCTGGAATGTGTCACAATGGGGAAGGCAGTTTTTATCGATTTGATGGGGATAAACTTGCAGCGCAGGAATCCGGCCCGCACGTTCATCTTCCATTTGGGCCACAGCTGCTTGTCCCGTTCCTGTGACGCTTTGATACGTACTCACAACGCCTCGTAAAATCTGATATTGATCGTGAAGAGGCTTGAGTACCATCACGAGTTGCATGGTGGTACAATTCGGGTTGGCAATGATTAAATCATCCTTGGAAATGGCATCGCCGTTGACCTCAGGCACGATGAGTTTGTAATCCTTGTGCATTCGCCAAGCAGAGCTGTTATCGACCACTGTCGTTCCGACAGCTGCGAATTTAGGTGCCCATTCAAGACTGGTGTCTCCGCCTGCAGAAAAAAGGGCGATGTCAGGCTTGGCAGCGAGCGCATCATCAAGCCCTACAATCTGAACTGTGCCTGAATGAAATGGAATCTTTTTTCCCACTGATCGCGCCGATGCAACAGCGATTAATTCATCAATCGGGAAACCTCGTTCCTCCAGAGTTCGAAGCATGGTCCTCCCGACCAAACCGGTGGCGCCAATAATTGCTACACGTAATGATTTCATGTTGCTAAACTAATTTCTCACGTTTAGATTTATAGGCGTCGCGTCTTAATTTGTCAACGGTTTTGTGGTTATTAAAAGCCAAACGAATTTTGTGGCGATATGA
>JAPKBK010000078.1 GCA_028823435.1 Flavobacteriales bacterium | reverse complement strand
AAAGTCCATTTCGAATCATATAACAATCATCTTACTGAATCGGGGCAGGAAAGTATCAGAAACGCATCTCCTGCGTTTACAATGTTCGTGAAAGGATTTGATGGGAAAAGTTCCAAGTTCGATTTGTTCTGGAAGCAGAATGAGTCAGGACCGGACGAAGAATACATGTATGGTCTTACCACAGCTGGGGATGTCGTCTTGGTTCAGAGATATGTTTTCGACCCGTTGATTGAGGTGCTTTCAGATTTCTGAACACCACTTGTCAAATAAGCTTTTCAGCAAAAGCCTCCCAGGAATTTGTTTTGCGTATTGCAGCGTATGCGGGTAGAAGATCTTCCGACGTATGTTTCGCATTGATCCAACCATTTATAGCCTTCGCCAATTCCTTCGGAGACCCTGGTTTTACAAGTTCTCCCGTAACTCCAGGCGTAATGGTAGCGGACAAGTCCCCGACGTCACTTGCGACAATAGGGAGGTTGTAGTGGACAGCGGTTGCCGTGACGCCACTTTGAGAGGCATTTAAATATGGAAGAACGACCAAGTCTGAAGCACCGAAGATAAAGGGCAATTCAGAGTCTGGAATATATTCATTAAACACATGTATTCTGGATGCAGCAGGACTTGATTGAATTAAGTTTTTATATGGATTCCAAGAACCATAGCACTCACCTGCAATGACAATATGAATGTCTGGGTTAAGCGCTTCAGCAGCTTGAATCAACGTCGCGAGACCTTTATAAGGTCTGATGATCCCAAAAAACAGAATTGTATGCTTTGCTGAACTTGGGAGTCCCAAATGTGAGCGCGCGTCCCCACGAGTTTCAATTTCAGGATAATGGGTGTAGAGCGGGTGAAACAGTGTTTTGATGTCGAGATTCGGTGCAAGTTTTTTAACATCATCAGAGACTGATTGACTTAGAGTGATGCAGCTGTCTACGCGATTTAAGAATCTTTTCGTGAGCCATTTGTCTGAAGCTTTCCCGTCATGAGATGTCGCATTATGCATTAACGCAACCACCTTCGTCATAGGAGATTGCTTTTTGATGGCTTTCGCGACCCCTCTTAATGCGGGTGCGAGTGCTGAATGCCAAAACGGGAGTATGACCAAATCGACATCCCCATGTGCGAGAATTGCGGTCGCTGTTTTGCGCCACGAATGAGGCGAAATCGAATCCATGGGTGCTTCAGGTCCAGATGGAGGGCGAGTCGTGCCCGTTTTTATTTGTGTTTTACCTGGAAATAAGACGGATGGATACTGTCGACTCCAATTATAACAACGTACATCGTGCCCGATGGATTTAAGTGAATTTGCCATCTGGTCATTAAACTGAGCAATACCACCACGATAGGGATGGAATGTCGAAGCGATGGCTATTTTCATGTGCGCAATTTAAGCACCTTATCTTTGTAGCAGAAATTTTGACAAATGAAAGCATATCTTGTTGATGGGATTAGAACACCTATTGGATCTTTTGGTGGTACTCTAGCGTCAGTTAGAACTGATGATTTGGCCGCTTTAACTATTTCTGAGTTGTTAAAACGCAATCCAAGTTTAGACCCTGCTTCTGTAGGGGATGTGATTTTTGGCTGTGCAAACCAAGCTGGAGAAGACAATAGAAATGTTGCCCGTATGGCTTTGTTGCTTGCCGGCATGCCTTTCACCGTGCCTGGTGAAACAGTCAACAGACTTTGTGCTTCGGGCTTGTCCGCAGCAGTTAATGGAAGCAGAATGTTGTCCATGGGAGACGCAGATGTCGTCATTGCTGGGGGAGTTGAGAATATGACGAGAGGGCCATGGGTGATGTCGAAGGCCTCTCAACCTTTCGGAAGAGACAGCAAACTGTTTGACACAAGTTTCGGATGGAGATTTATCAATCCCAAACTGGAATCTATCTATGGCGCTGATGGCATGGGGGTGACGGCTGAGAATCTTGTGGAGAAATACGGCATTTCAAGAGAAGATCAAGACGCTTTTGCATACCGTTCTCATATGAAAGCCACTGCGGCCCGAGATGAAGGCAGATTGTCAGAAGAAATAATCCCCGTTAAAATTCCAAGACGCAAACAGGACGATTTAATCTTCGATCACGATGAATTTATTAAGTCAGGAACCACGAAAGAAATTCTTGCAAAACTTCGCCCGGCCTTCAAAAAAGAGGGTGGTTCTGTAACCGCAGGAAATGCCAGCGGTCTGAACGATGGCGCTGCGGCACTTCTTTTTGCAAACGAAAATGGATTAAAGGCCCAAGGCTTAATTCCTCTTGCTGAGATTGTTTCTAGTGCCGTTGTAGGCGTAGAGCCTAGAATTATGGGAATAGGTCCTGTAAAGGCCTCTGAAATTGCTTTAGAGAGGGCAGGCATCGGTTTTGATGACCTAGATGTGATTGAGTTAAATGAAGCGTTTTCTGCGCAAGCTCTGTCATGCATACGTGCATGGGGTTTGGCAGATGATGATTCCCGTATCAATCCCAATGGTGGCGGGATTTCTTTGGGGCACCCTCTCGGGATGACAGGCGCCAGAATTTTACTTGCAGCAGCGAATCACCTGAAAAGAACGGGCGGCACGTATGGACTGGTGACACTATGTATAGGCGTAGGGCAGGGCTACGCTGTGGTCATTAAAAACAGTCAGGTATGATCATGTCCTTTAAGGGAATGATTCCAGTCATTCATCCTTCCTCATACATTCATCCAACTGCTGTGATTCTCGGTCACGTGACAATAGGAAAAGACTGCTACATCGGCCCTGGCGCTGTGCTTCGTGGCGATTGGGGCAAGGTCATTGTTGGAGACGGATGCAATGTTCAAGAGAATTGCACCTTGCATATGTTCCCCGGGAAATCAGTGGTTCTTAAAGATGGCGCACATGTTGGCCACGGTGCTGTCATTCACGGTGCTGAATTGGGAGTCCAGGTCCTCGTCGGTATGAACTCTGTTGTAATGGATGATGTGGTGCTTGGAGATGGATCTTTTGTTGGCGCTTTGAGTATGGTTCCAGCAAACAAAGTTTTTGAACCGAGGAGCCTCATTGTAGGCAACCCAGCTCGCAGAATAAAAGAAGTGAGCGATGAGATGTACAATCATAAAGTGGAGGGTACTGAACTCTACAGGAAGCTTCCTTCAGAAATGAATGAGATTTCAAAGCAAGTTGAGCCCTTGTCAGAAGCGCCTGCAAACAGGATAGAGGATTTCCCTGATTTTGACACTTGGATGAAGCGTAAGGAGGGGTAATGGGGAGGTCTCAGAACCGGAAAATGGAATTTCAGCGCTTCACTGTGAAGGATGAAAAATGCGCCATGAAAATCGGTACAGACGGTGTGCTTTTAGGTGCTTGGGCGTCGACGCAATCTTCAGATAAGGCATTAGATATTGTAGACGTAGGTTCAGGTTCAGGCGTTGTGGCATTGATGTTGGCTCAACGGTTCACCGAGTCTAACGTCACAGCTGTAGAGCTTGAACCGCTCGCTGTAGAGCAATCGCAAGAGAATTTCGAACGCAGCCCATTTACTTCAAGAATGAAGTGTGTTGAAGCGTCCTTCCAAGACTGGGCGACCGAAGGTGACAACCAATCGTCATTCGATTTGGTGGTGAGCAATCCCCCTTTTTTTAATGGCAAGCCCAAATCACCTTTCCATGCCAGAAACCTAGCTCGGCATGATGATTATTTGAATATTTCAGACTTGTTTGAAGGCGCTGAGAAAGTGTTGAGAGCGGAAGGTGTATTTTGTTTGGTTTGGCCTGTTGAAAGAGAAGCCGATTTAATGGCAGCTGCCAAAATGCGCAAGTTTCATGTGATTCGAAAGTGTATCATACGACCCACGCCTCAGCACAACCCTGTGAGGTTTTTAGTAGAATTTAAAAAAGAAACAAGTGGCAATCAAAATGTCCCTTCAATCAATCTTACAAACATTGTCTTAGAAACAGGAGAGGGGGAAGGCCGTCACTTTACGTCTGAGCACAATGAATTAATGAAAGCGTTTTTTCTTCAAACGTAGTGTCTCTGGGGTTGTAAATCACCCTCCAATGACGCGTCTTAAATTTTCTAACTGAGCAATCCAAAGCTCTTTGGCATCCTCAACTTCATCTTCCTCTGCAAAATCTGTGATGATGACAGCTCGCTCTCCAGTCATTTCATCAACCTTTATTCTCAACTCGAAGTAGTTTGATTCTCCATTCTCTTCATCTTCGATCCATTTGAATTTTACAAATTCGTCTTTTTTCTTAGATACAAGTCTTGCAACTTCTTCACTTCCATCCCAAAGAAAGGTATGGACATCTTTTTTGATGTTAACATCATCGCAGAACCATTCTGCCAATCCGCTAGGAGTACTCATACAGTTATAAAGCACACCTTTACTACTGTTTATAGGGAATTCTATTTGGAACTTCTCTTTCTCCATTGTTTCTATATTCTCCACTTTCTGGTCTAGCTGAAAAGCTATTTTTCGATTTTGTGCAATATACAATTGTCTTGTAGAAATATTTGCCAATAATACGTAAAACTAAAATCTCCACTATAATCTTCTCAATCTCCTCAATCTAGACAATACATGTAAGATCAAAGACCTCTTCAAATGAGGTATATAAATCTATTATTCATTCGTTGATTCAATTCCTATTTGATGTTGTAAATTTGCCCTCTAAGATATTGTGATGAGATTTTAAATCTCATTCAAGCACGCCCATATGGCTGTGGGAATAGAACGCCTCGAGATGTATCAATATCTTGGGGCGTTTGTCTTTAATGCATACTTGGAATTCTTCAAAAACATCTCGCGTAATCATCTTTCAACACTTTCTAATGTGATGGTGCCGATATTCCCCATTTGGTCATAAAAATCTAAGAATCTCAAGACAAACTCTTTGCCATTTGCAGTTCTGATAGCAAAACATCGTTCATTATCAATCGAATATTCTGCGCTTTCAAAATCATATTCTTTCCAATCGTAGCCAATTTCATTCCAGGCGGTTGAAAATTCTAATGTATCCCAGTCCGCCACTAAAATTTGGTTCCAACTTAATTCTGGTGCGTCACATACTTCCATGCCTTCTGGCATTGACAATACACCGACTACAGGATAATAGTATGCCTCATCTAGCAGTTCAATGTATTTTGTAAAGTACAAGTCCCATTCACCTATTTTAGGCTCTAGATTGTGAATGGTGCCGTTTAAAATGCTGAAGTGAAGCCACTCAATTTCATTTGAACGCGGGATGAGAATTGACGCCTTGTATGTGAGATCAATATCTCCATATGTAATATAGTAACCTTGCGCATTGACTGAATCGATTTGTAGTCTCCGAAGTCCCAATTGCTCGTTATTGATATCAACGCCTAAATTTATTATTGTAACGTCACTGCCACCGAAGATGTCTCCAATCGCAGTTCCCCAGTTCGGCCCTTGGATGTTATCATGGATGAATTCCAGTTCGCTGATATACTCTTCCGTAACAGGTGTGTTGTATTCTGAGATATTTGTATGCGCCAATGTGACAATGCGGCTTGAGTTGAGTATTGCACTGATGTTGTTTTCGTTCACATTAAAAGCAACATCCCACACAATTGTCTCATTAGAATTTACGACACTATTCGTGCTGAGATTGTAATGAATTTGAGAGCCATAATCGCTTCCTAATATGACCTGATTTGTTTTTGTTTCACCTGAGGCATGGGGTTCAATGGGCATTTCCTTTTCAAGACACCCTGTCGATAAGATCGTCGTCAAGATGATAGATAAGATGAAGAAATAATTCGTGGTCATATGTTTTCTGATCGCGTTCATGCGTGTTATCTGATAAATTTCCATGCAATATCGATGACGATTGATCTTCCCCATGACATTAGATTTAGCCCATCTGAACTCACATGCGTTTGGCTGTCAGCACTGTTGCCTATGCCTGTAGTTGAAATGTTTTGAATGTCAAATAAGTTTCGAGCCCCAATTGAAGAACGGATATTTCCTTTTTTGTTTTTATGGCTTAATGTGATGTCCGTAAACGTATAAGCTGATGTTTCTCCTATTTCTAGGACATCTTCAGCATTTAAGAAAAACCGATTTTCCTTTCCATTAAATTTTGTGGAAACGTGAGCTTGAGTTCTGCTATTGTTGAAGTTCCATCTTAAATCAAGCGCGATTTCCGTATTGTTTATGTTCAAGTCATTTGTTTTAACGGCATTCCAACGTCCTCCAATATCCCAATTTAACTTGCCCCATGTGGATGCATAATTTGCTTTTATGCCTATGCTTTCAAATGTGCCAATGTTTTCATACGTATATGACAATGCTTCAGATGTCTGAACGAGCATAATCATGTTGTCCAAAAGGTTCCAAGATGTTTGGACGGTGATGGCATGATTGTTCATGGTTCTAGTGAGTCCAGCCTGAATGTTGTGTGATGTCTCGGGAGTTAGATCTGCATTGCCGAGCAGATTGTGGTTTGAGTCCACAAACTCCAAGTGCATTTCCTTGAGTGAGGGTGATCTAAACCCTTTTGCGTAACTCAATCTAAAGGTGTTCTTTTCTTGAATCAAAAGGCCGTGGATACTAGGTGTTAGGGGCGATCTGAAAGAAGAATTCCAAGCTTTACGAAGTCCCAGCTGAACAGAATTGTTGCGCTTCTTTAATTTTGCGATACAGAAGGAGGCGGCATCGGTGATGGGTCTCACATCTTGAGAAATTCGAGCGCCAGACAATGCCTCATGGCTGACATCCCATCCGATGTTGAGTGTCAGCCTTTCTGTTTGTTTCATCAGGTGATTCCCCCGGCTTTTTATTTCATATAAAGATGTTGTGTCACTCTCTCCGTTGACTGAGATCAAATTCGTGTTTAAAGTGGTTAAGTCGCTGCTGTATCTATATTTATATCGTCTAAATGTGTTCAGTGAAAATAAAACCTCCAGATCTTTAAGGTCTGAATTGTAATGGTTGAACGTGATTGATGAGTTATACCTTCGGGTTAAGTAATGTTCGTCAAATGCAATTTCACCATATGGCGCTCTTGGATATCCTTTGTTGATGAGTTTTTCATTAAACATTCCTATTGAAGGTTTAATTGTCCAATTGTTTAATGTGTACCATCCCTTCACTCCAAAGGTATACTGTAGCTTGGGTTTCCACAGATTCACTCTTCCACTGTCCGCATAATAATTGCTGATCCAGTCTATTCTATTGTCTCCGGGAGACCAGCCATCGAAGTATAGCCTGCTTGCATTAATCGCTATTTTACCTGAACTGTTTTGTATGTAATTATTAATCGTTTGTGAATACTGACCAGTAGACTCATACTTGCTGCCAATTGACACATTAAATGTATCATAGGACTTGTCTTTTGAAATGAAATTAATTGTTCCCGCCAACGCATCGGTCCCATATTCTACGGACATAGGACCTTCGATTATTTCAACCCTATCAATGTTTGATAAATCAATTTGAGATAAGTCAATGCCACCATTAAGCCGCCCTATGACAGGAACGCCATCGATAAGAATCTTGATGTTTTCTCCGCCAAGCCCACCCATTGAAATCCCACTTCCTAAAATCGCATCTTCTGAGGTTTTAATGTTCAGTTCATTTCTAAACAAATCTCGGCCAGTTGTCGCTGAGCGACCCTCAATAATACTGCGATCTAATACTCTCACCGATCTTATCGTACTGTCCTGATGGATGGCATTTAACTGTCCTGTAACAACCGCCTCAGAGACATTAACAACTTTCTTGTTCAGAGATAAATGAATGGGCTTTTCATTCATATCAGCGCTGCTTAAACGGCGTCTGCTTGTTTCATGAAAAACATGCCTTACGATAACTTCTATTGAGTCTGAAAGTATATGACCATCCAAGTCCAGAATCGCTAAACCTTCGAAATCTGTAGTTGTATATTTCTCTGCCTCGGGAACCTCGATTATCGCAAACGCCACGCCTTCATTATCATCGTTGGTGATATTGAAGTGTAGTGATGTTTGGGCTGAAAGCTCAACAATGTTTTGAGTGTAAAACGTGAAAGCGAATAGGGCACTCAAATATATATTAAACTTTTTCTGTAGCATGTAACTACTCTATGATAAGTTGTTTGAAATA
>JAPKBK010000077.1 GCA_028823435.1 Flavobacteriales bacterium | reverse complement strand
TCAACTCTGGGAAGGTTGATGTTGGGGCTTGAGATTCCCAATAGAGGGTCCGTGATTTGGAAGGGGGTCGAACTCGATGTTGACAACAAGCAAATGATGAAGGCGTTTCGCCGTGAAGCGCAACCGGTATTTCAAGATCCCTTCAGTGCACTAAACCCCCGAATGTCTATCGGGAACGCTTTGTATGAGGCAATCGGCACAACAGAAAACGGTGCAGCTCTGTCTCCATCAGAAAAGATGGAGATGGCACGCAATCTCCTTGTTGAAGTAGGGTTAAGTGGAGAAGACACTGACAAATATCCAGCTTCTTTTAGCGGAGGCATGAGACAGCGCATCGTACTCGCCAGAGCATTGGCTGTAAAACCGGCGCTTCTCATATTGGATGAGAGTGTCTCAGCGTTGGATTTAAGAATCCAAGCACAAATATTAACCTTGCTTTCAGACATTCAAAAAAGAAGATCCCTCGCTTTCTTATTTATTTCTCATGATTTAAATGTGATACATGCCGTGTGCGACAGGGTTCTCGTCATGAAAGATGGAGGGATTATCGAAGAAGGTACTGCGGAAAAGATTTTTAACTCACCTTCTCATTCATACACAAAGCACTTGTTAGAAAGCCGTCCCGGAAGGAGCAAATTGACTGCTTAAATCTATCGTTTGGTGCTTAATTTGGCATTATGAGTGAAGTCAACAATGAAGCATTGATTCTATCGAATCTAAATGGGGGGTTCCTAACCCTTACCATCAACAGGCCGAATCAACTTAATGCGCTTAACAGCAGTGTTATAAGACGTCTGTCTACATTAATTGAGGAGGCGCAATCCATGCCTGAGATACGTGTGATCATCCTGACGGGTGCAGGAGAAAAAGCGTTTGTCGCGGGCGCAGACATTGTGGAATTTGCCGAATTTTCTCCTGATGAAGCAAAAGATTTGGCCGCTTTAGGTCAGTCCAGTCTCTTTGACAGAATAGAAAGGAGTGAAAAACCCGTGATTGCTGCGGTCAATGGATTTGCACTAGGTGGGGGTCTGGAGTTGGCCATGGCTGCGCACATACGTGTGGCTTCAACCAACGCTAAGTTAGGACTTCCCGAGGTTTCGCTTGGTGTAATTCCAGGTTATGGGGGAACTCAGAGGTTAGCTCATCTTGTCGGAAAGGGCAAAGCCATGGAAATGGTGTTAAGTGCGGGGATGATTAGTGCGGAAGAGGGTTTGGCATGTGGTTTGGTAAATAAAGTCGTGGAACAAAGTGAATTAATGGATGAAGTCCTAGGTATGGCGAAGAAGATTGGCCGCAACGCGCCTACTGCGCTCGCGGGGGCTATTAAATCTATTCTGGCAGGTTATACGGATGGCACAGATGGACATCAAGTTGAAATTAATGAATTTGGAAAGTGTTTTGGAACTGAGGATTTCCGAGAAGGGACTACTGCATTTATTGAAAAACGTCGGGCAAAATTTCCAGGAAAATGAGTGTAAAAGTCGCTGTGATTAACGATGGGAAGCATCAACTTCCCCACTATAGTACACCACAAAGTGCAGGGTTGGATTTGCGTGCCTCATTAGAGGAGTCCGTCGTGCTTCAACCTGGGGAACGCAGCCTCATACCTACTGGCATCAAGTTGGCATTGCCTCCGGGGATGGAAGCCCAAGTGAGACCTAGGTCTGGCCTGGCTTACAAACATGGTGTTACAGTATTAAATGCTCCAGGAACCATCGACGCAGACTATAGAGGAGATATTGGAGTTATACTTGTGAATCATGGGGATGTCGCTTTCACTGTTGAAGACGGATCGAGAATCGCTCAGATTGTACTTGCAAAATATGAGCAAGTGGCGTGGGAAGAAGTTCGTGAACTCACCGATACAGATCGGGGAGATGGCGGTTTTGGGAGTACAGGTATTAAATAAAAGAGAATAGCAAAAGATGAACATTATCATTCCGATGGCAGGAAGAGGAAGCAGACTTCGACCTCACACCCTCACAACACCTAAGCCGTTAATCCCCATTGCCGGGATCCCGATCGTGGAACGACTCGTGGAAGACATCGTTCGAACGCTTCCTGTGGCTGTGAAGAAAATCGCTTTTGTAACAGGTCGGTTTGGTGACGAATGCGAGAAGGATCTGCTTGAAGTTGCGCGTCGTTTAGGTGCGGAAGGTGTTATTTGCTATCAAGATGAGCCCCTGGGAACGGCGCATGCTATTCTTTGTGGTTCAGAATGTTTAGAGGGCCCAGTCGTTGTCGCATTTGCCGATACACTTTTTCGAGCTGACTTCTCAATTAACCCCGAAGCAGATGGCGTTCTTTTCGTACAGAAGATTGAAGATCCATCGGCATTCGGTGTGATCGTCACCGACGACAGTGGCGGAATCGTGGATTACGTTGAAAAACCTCAAGAATATGTTGGGGATCTTGCAATGATCGGCATTTACGCTTTCAAAGATGGCGCAAGACTTAAGAAAGAATTAGACTATCTCATAGACAATGACATTCGGCTTTCTGGCGAATACCAACTTCCAGACGCTCTGAGAAATATGACCAAGGCTGGGTTAACTTTTATTCCAGGGGAAGTCCTTGAGTGGATGGATTGTGGGAATAAAAATATAACAGTTGAGACTAATCGCAGGGTACTAGAAATACTTTCCATAGAAGGTCGGCTCCATAATGACACCGGAATTGATGCAACAGCTCAAATTACAGATAGTGTCATTACGCCACCATGTTACATCGGACCAGGGGTAAAAATTAACCGATCGATCATAGGTCCACATGTCAGTCTAGGAGAGAACTCAAGGATTGATGACTCTGTCATTAGCGACACGTTGATTCAAGGAGACACGAATATCGAAAATTCGATTTTGAAGGGAGCGATGATCGGCGCAAAAGCTTCCATTTATGGGAAAACACAGGACTTAAGTATTGGAGACTTCTGTACTTTGGGTAATCGCGAAAAATAAACTGTGAAGCAACTCCTTACATATATCGCATTCTGCTTTTTCCTACTGAACATGATTGGTTGTTCAGGTGGGAAACACGTCTTGACAAATGGTGGCGTTTTATCCGAAACGGTGCAACGCAATTATTTCGAAGGATCCCACCACCTACTTAAGGGCGACAAAGAAGCAGCGTACGCAAGTTTCTTAAGATGCTCCGAAGAAGCGCCTGATGTCGCTTCTTTTCACTACGATCTTGCAAGAATTGATTTTGACTTAGGTCGATATGAGTCCGCCACAGCACAATTAGACCAAGCAATAGAGATCGCGCCAGAAAACGATTGGTACAGATATCACAGGGCGCAAGCACTCGTATTGACTGGGAGTTATGATGCAGCACAAGTAGATTTCGAGCTTTGGATTAACGCAAGACCTGGAGATTTAGAAGCCCTCAGAGAGTGCTCTGATATCTTCATTTCTGCTTCACAGCCATGGCACGCATATCAGCTTTTAATATTTTACGAAGAAGAAATCGCGAGGAATGTCGATGTGAGATTAGATCAATTTGCGCTTATCTCACACGCCAATATCGAAATTGAGAGCTTTGATATTTTCATAAATCGTTCCGCTTTGGAGTTCCCAAATGAACCCACTTTTGCTTTACATCGGGGTCTTTTGGCTGCATTTAATAAGGACTATGAACGTTCTGTTCTGATTTTAGAAAAGCTCCGCTCAGACCATCCATATTATATGAATAGCGTCATTCCTTTGGCCGAATCATATACTGCTGTAGGGAGGACAGATGAAGCATTTGAGCTTTTAGTTGTCGCATTTAAATCTGAGGATATTGACTTGAGTGTGAAATCTGAGATCATGTTGGGCTATTTGGAATTTGCAAGTCCAGGGTCAGACATCATGATGCGGTTTCAGACACTTCTTAGTGTCGCCCTCGACACCCATTTAGGCAATCCAGATTTATTACATTTTGCGGCTTTACATTGGTTAGATATAGGACAAATTGACAAGGCGCGCGAAGCACTTGCAACGGTCGTTGCAAATGATCCCGGTTCGCTTGAGGGGCATATCGATTATTTGGGTGTGCTCTTTCATTTAAAAGACTGGGAAACGGTGATCAAAGCCGGAGACGAAGCTGCTTTGGTCTTCCCTCTAGAGCCACTCATTTATTTATACTCCGGAGGTGGGCATAAACAGCTGAAGGAATTTGAAACCGCCATAAAACACTTTAAAAGTGGTTTGTCCGTATTGATTGATTTACCTCTCACTGAAGCGAGTATATACAGTGAGTTAGGAGAATGTTATAGAGAAATCGGACAGAAAGAAAAATCATATGAAGCGTATGAAAAATGTCTGTTGCTTGACAAGTCGCCCTATGTCATGAACAATCATGCCTATTTTTTGGCCTCGGACAACCAGCGCATTCAAGATGCGCTTAAGTGGAGCACTTTGGCAAATGAAATGATCCCAGATGAACCGAATTTTATGGACACACATGCATTAATTTTGCATCTCCTTATTCGTAATTCAGATGCCTTGGAGTGGATTGTTAACGCCCAAGCCATTCTCGATTCTCCTGATGCTGTCTTCTTAGAACGAGAGGGCGATATTCGTTGGTCATTGGGGCAATCTGAGAATGCGTATGAGTTGTGGGAAAAGGCAATTATAAATGGTGGTGGTAAAAAAAGGTTGAACGAAAAGCTTTCAAGGATAATATGAAGGGACATCTTAAAATATGGGGTCTAACAGCACTTGTGATCTGTTCCGTTTTAATGACGGGGTGCTCTAACGAACAACGTATTGCAGATGGTAAGCCTTTGAGATCAAGAGACCCTAACAACATTCTGAAGCGATATGACAAAGAAGCGCTCAAATGGGATTGGATCGGCTTCAAATTAGACACCGAAATTAATGTCGAAGGGAAATCGGATTCATTCACGATGAATGTGAGAATGGCACGAGATAGTGCAATTTGGATAAGCCTTTCACCAGCACTCGGTGTGGAACTTGCAAGGGTGCTTCTGCTTCCTGATTCTGTAAGAGTGATCAGTAAAGTGCCATCAAATAAATTTGTTTTCGAAGGCAATTACACGCAACTAGAGAAGGCCTTAGGAATTCCATTTGATTTCTATACTTTTCAAGATTTATTTTCTGGGAAGCCATTGGGGCTGAACGCGCAGGATGATAAATTTATCTCTCAAGTGGATGGTTTCAATTACATTCTAATTGAGAAATTCCCCAGACGCGTAAAGAAGCTTTTAGGTGGAACTGATGAGCGAGAAATCGCATTAAACCCTGAAGGCTCTATTTCAGTAATCATAGGGGATCGAAGGGCAAATAGAATGATGAGTCGAACGGATGAAGACGACTTGGTCATTAAAAGATACTGGTTTGATGGGGTCACATTTATGCCTGAAACAGATATGTTTAATGACTTGTCAAGTGGACTTAGTCTCAAAATTAAGCGCTCAGGAGACGAAGGGCACCGTCAAGGGTTATTGCCCTCGAAGACCCGAATAATAGCGCGCGGGAATGGTGTCGATTTAGATTGCACCTTCAAAGTTCGACGCAGCAGAATAAATCGAGAATACGAACTCCCATTCGATCCACCTGAAAATTATGAGCGCCGTAAATCACTTTAGTTTTATTGACCGATCAATTAAAAGATGGGTGGTGATGGCGTTTTTGTGCGGTGTGGGGGTATACGCTATTCAAGCGCAAACTCAGGACAAGGGGGCCTTGACAGCTGAGAAAGAGAAAATTGAAGCACAACTCGCAACGACATCCAGATTAATCGGAGAAGCAAAAAACAATCGGAATGCTGCGAATTCTCAGGTCACTCTCATCGATCGACAGATAGAATTAAGAGAGCGGCTTATTCGACATCACCAGTCCACCATTAGAATCCTAGAGCAGTCTGTCGTGAAGGCCGACACAGAGATAAGGAGTCTGGAGGGGCATATTGAAGGCTTAAAAGAGGAATATGCAATGATGATTCAACAAGCATACAGAATGCAACTTGCAAATAATCCCTTGATGTTCGTTTTTGCCGCTGAAGATTTTAGTCAGGCGGCGCTTCGATTTAGAATGCTACAATCTTATGCTGAAGTACGTAAAAGGCAAGCGCTTGAAATATCCGATGCCCAAACGTCCCTCACCACATCAACCGAAATTCTCTCCGCTGAGAAGACATCGGTTTTAGTGGCACTTGAAGATCAGGAATCTGAGCGGGACGCTCTAAACGGGGACAGAATAGAACGCGCACAACTGGTATCTAAAATCAAAGGAGAAGAGACGCGTCTCAGGAAAACACTCAAAGCTCAAGAAAAAGAATACAAACGACTCAGCAATGAAATCAAGAGAATTATCGAAGCTGAAATTGAGGCTGAGCGAGCTTCTGCAGCTGGAGAGTACGCACTTACTCCTGCTGGCAAAATCATTTCTGAAGAGTTTGAGAAAAACAAAAGCCGTTTTCCATGGCCTGTGGCGAGAGGTGTTGTCACAAAGGAGTTCGGTCGCCACAAACACCCGACCATCGCAGGAATTACTGTTGAAAGTAACGGGATAGATATCACCACAGAGCAGGGCACAAATGTATTTTCCATTTTCGGAGGAACAGTCAGTAGTATCTTCTCATTCCCTGGTGCGGGAGAAACAGTGATCATCACCCATGGCGGCTACCGCACAGTATACAGCAATCTCGAATCACTTGAGGTCTCAAAGGGCGATGTGATCGCACGAGCGACACGTTTGGGGAAAGCTTGGACAGGACCCAAAGGGACATCGGTTCATTTCGAAATCTGGAAAACAGCTGGTTCTGAGAGGTCTCCGAAAGACCCTCATTCCTGGCTTCAGCCAAGATGAAAATTGGCCTTAAAAGGGGATTGTCAGAAAAGAAAAACGAAGCAACTTTACACCTGTGAAAAAAACCATTGCACTCGTAGGTAATCCCAACACCGGGAAATCCAGCCTCTTCACTAGTATTACTGGTGTTCGCACAGCTGTGGGCAACCTCGCAGGTGTGACAATTGAGGCCTGTTTGGCAAATGGTATTATCAAAGGTTCTGAGGATTGGACGTTTGTGGATCTCCCTGGAATCTATAACCTTCATGCCCAAACGGATGATGGACGTGTCACAGAAAACACGCTGCTCAATCCGAATGAGAAGAATAAACCAGATGTGGTTTGGATTGTCGCTGATCGCGCAACGCTTCAAGGGCAGCTTTTCCTCGCTTTACAAATTCGAGAACTTGAAATCCCATGCATCCTTATACTAAATAGGATGAACTTGGAAGACGAAGATCCTCAGCTTTGCGAGATCCTAGAAGAAGGTCTTGGATTTCCAGTTAGAGAATTACACGCACTTAATGACAATCCCGCTGATTGGATTCGAGACCTTATTTCTCTTATCAATCTCAAGGCATCTTCTTCACTTCTCAGACAGGTTCCTCCCAGCATAGAACATTCTCTTTCTATCCTTAAAGAGGCCATGCCACATAGCACCCTTGGGTATCTATGTCATCTCGCACGAATGAACTTCGTCCCGAGCTGGCTTTCTAATGATGAGAAGTCTGCTTGGCATAAGGCGAGAGAAAATGCGAAAGCGTCTCCTGCAGCGCTTCAACTTGAAGAAGCTGGACAGATGATGCAAATCATTCGTGACTTACTCAACCAAGCGGGCAAACCTTTAAAAGAACATGAACTCGCCCAGCGCAATACGCTCAAGGGCCAACAAAAACTTGACCGTGTGCTCACGCACCCTATTTGGGGAAATGTGATTGCGATGTTGATTTTCTTCTTTATGTTTCAAGCCATTTACAGCTGGGCGACATATCCCATGGACCTCATAGACGGCGCCTTCAGTTCGATGATCTCTTTGATTACCGACACCCTTCCTCCTGCTTGGTATACCAGTTTACTCGTTGACGGAATTCTTTCTGGGCTTGCTGGAATTCTGATTTTTGTACCTCAAATCGCAATACTCTTTGCGTTTACCGCTTTTCTTGAGCATTCTGGTTATATGGCCAGGTTGGGGTATCTCTCAGACCGTTTTTTCAGGGGGCTGGGACTTACCGGAAGATCTTCAATCTCTTTGGTGGGCGGTCTTGCTTGTGCCGTGCCTGCGATCATGGCTG
>JAPKBK010000076.1 GCA_028823435.1 Flavobacteriales bacterium | reverse complement strand
TTTTGCCTCAAATTGAACACGAATATTATGTCTGAAATCAGTGAAAAAGTAACAGCTATCATTGTTGATAAGCTAGGGTTGGAAGCAGGAGAAGTAACGCTAGAGGCAAGCTTCACAAACGATTTAGGTGCCGATTCTCTCGACACAGTAGAACTCATTATGGAGTTTGAAAAAGAATTTAATATCGCAATTCCTGACGATCAGGCTGAGAATATCAGCACTGTCGGGCAAGCGGTAGAGCACATCGAGAAAGCGACTAAGTAAGCCTTTGGCAATCGTCTATGGAACTTAAGCGTGTAGTTGTAACAGGTTTAGGGGCGTTAACGCCCCTAGGCAATGACCCCGTATCTTTCTGGAACAATTTAGTTGACGGCATGAGCGGGGCTGCTGAAATTACGCGTTTTGATGCCTCAAAATTCAAAACAAGATTCGCATGTGAGGTCAAAGATTTTGACCCCCTTGACCACATACATCGCCGCGAAGCCAGAAGGATGGACCTCTACAGTCAGTACGCTGTAGTCAGTTCGAAACAGGCGCTTGACGATGCAGGTATTGTTGGAGGAGACATCACATTTGAAGCAGGTTCTGAAGAAGAATTGAGCAATGCCGGAAAGTTTAGGATGAATCCAGACAGAGCTGGAGTGATCTGGGGTTCAGGTGTGGGGGGCTTTCAAAGTTTTATGGATGAAGCTAAAAACTACTATCAAGGAGACGGAACACCTCGTTTTTCCCCCTTCTTTATACCGATGATGATTCCAGATATTGCAGCTGGACACATAAGTATTAGAAACGGATTTCGTGGACCAAACTACGCGACAGTCAGTGCGTGCGCCAGTTCTACTCATGCTTTAATAGATTCCTTCAATCTGATACGATTAGGCAAGGCTGATGTCATGGTTACGGGTGGATCAGAAGCCGCTGTCACAGAAGGAGGAATAGGTGGATTTAACGCGCTTAAAGCATTATCAACAAGAAATGATGATGCAAAGCGAGCCTCAAGGCCTTTCGATAAAACACGTGATGGATTTGTCCTAGGTGAAGGTGCTGGAGCGATTATTCTCGAATCTCTTGAACATGCTCAGGCGCGAGGTGCAAAAATTTATTGCGAAATGGTAGGTGGAGGGATGAGCGCAGATGCGCATCATATTACGGCGCCTCATCCGGAGGGACTTGGCGCGACAAACGTGATGCGGGCGACCCTTGAAGATGCAGGAATGACACCAGAAGAGGTTGATTACGTCAACGTACATGGAACTTCTACTCCTTTGGGAGACATTGCTGAAACCCAGGCCATTCAAAAAGTGTTTGGGGATGCAGCATATAAACTGAGCATTTCGTCAACAAAGTCGATGACGGGCCATCTGTTAGGCGCTGCTGGCGCTATAGAAGCTATGGCCTGTATTCTGGCGATTGAGCATGGGATTATTCCTCCCACAATTAATTTTGAACATGAAGACGAAGGTTTAGACCCAAAGCTTGATTTCACGTTTAATAAGGCACGACATCGTGTTGTTAACGCTGCGCTATCTAACACCTTCGGTTTCGGAGGACACAATGCTTCGGTATTGTTTAAGAAATACGCCAGCTAAGAAACCAGACCCCAAGGACTTAATGCAACTGATTCGTCGACTTTTTGAAAATGATACCTCGGACAGTCGTATCAGAAGATTGGTACGGAATCATTTTGGACTTAGAGTCAAAAACATTTCTTATTACAAAGAAGCTTTTCGGCACTCCTCTATTTTAGATGGAGATTATTCGGGAATGAAGAGCAACGAACGTCTTGAGTTTCTGGGCGATGCGGTGCTCGACCTTAGTGTTGCGGCATATCTGTATGACAAGGATCCTGAAGCTCAAGAGGGCCTTCTTACTCAGCGTAAATCAAAGATTGTAAGCAGAAAAAACCTCAATTTATTGGGTGAGTTTATAGCGTTAGAGATCTTGTTAGAAGTTAAGATGAGACGAGAGGATATCAGGCCTACAATGGTCGGCAACGCGATGGAGTCTTTAATAGGCGCATTGTACTTGGACTTTGGTTATGTCCGTACAAACAAAGCCTTGATCAACCTCTTAAAAAGGTTTGGTTTAGATGAGAAAATCCATGAAACAACCGATTTTAAAAGTCAACTTCATCATTGGGCTCAAAAACAAAGAGTCACGCTCACATACAATGTTGTCAAAGAGTTTATTGTTGCAGGTGAAAACGGTTATGAAGTCGAGGTTTTTGCGGATGATTCTTGTATTGGGTCTGGGACAGGCCGGTCTAAGAAAATTGCGGAGCGAGAAGCATCTAGAATGGGATGGAGGCATGTTTTTGAGGAAGAAGAATCAAAATTCCTAGGTGATAATTCGTAGCGACCGATTACCTTCGCACCAATGGCAAAGCTTCATCTCGATATGGAAATTGAGTGTGATTTCGATCTTTTAGGGATGGGGTCACATGTGGGAAGTCATCGCATGGCGTGGGAATTAAATAGAATCTTTGGATGGAAATTAGCGTTCGATAGAGAAATTGATTCAAAAATCAAGAGTGTTGAAACAAGACATATCGTTTTGCGATATTGTAATGAAGAAGAAGGGTTAGACATTGCGTTAATCCTAAATCGTGTTCCTGAGGGGGTTTTAGCACCGGGAGCCTCTTCATTAGACTATTTGCTTAGATTAGGCCACGGTGTCTTGGCGTCGGAAAATGTCATTAACAGAATTAGAAATTCGAACCTTGTTACATTGGTAACTTTTTTGAATCCTGAGAAATCGGGTGCTTTAGAGGCGATGTTTGAACTAGATATATATAAAGAATGAATAAGCAATCATTATTTCCAAATAAACTTACAAAAATCATAGCGACAATCGGTCCCGCTACATCTTCTCCAGAGATGCTGGAGCAACTATTGCTGGCGGGGATGAATGTTGTGAGAATAAACTCATCTCATGGAGATCATGAGGCTCACAAAGAAGTCATTAGGAACATCCGGAAATTGGATATAGACCTGAACACAAGTACGGCTATTTTAATTGATCTTCAAGGTCCCAAGCTTAGGGTGGGTGAAATTGCAGGTGGCCAAACAGAACTCATTGAAAACGCAAAGGTTGTTATAAAAGTAGGGAGTGGAGAAGGATCTGAATCAGTTCTTTATACCGATTATGACCAATTTGCAGTAGATGTAAAAGCGGGTGAGCCGATCTTACTTGACGACGGAAAGCTTCGCCTTGAAGTCATTTCTTCTGACAGCAAATCAGAAGTTATTTGTAAAGTAATTCATGGAGGAAACCTAAGTTCACGCAAAGGATTAAACCTCCCTCAGACAAAGATCTCACTTCCCTGTATCACAAAGAAGGACGAAAAAGATCTCGCTTTTGCACTTGAAGAAAACGTCGATTGGATTGGGTTGTCGTTTGTTCGGAATTCAAGTGACATCGAGGAGCTCAAAAGCATCATCAAAAAGAACAAAAAGCATGCGAGGGTCGTGGCAAAAATTGAAAAGCCAGAAGCCATTGTAGATTTAGATGCCATTTTAGAAGCTGCAGATGCGGTGATGATTGCCAGAGGGGACCTCGGCGTAGAAGTTCCCATGCAAGATGTTCCGCTTATTCAGAAAGACATCATATCTAAATGTTTGACATTAGGTAGGCCGGTCATTGTGGCAACGCAAATGATGGAGAGCATGATAGAAAGCGCCACGCCAACGAGAGCTGAGGTGAATGATGTTGCAAATGCGGTTCTTGACGGGACGGATGCCGTGATGCTGTCTGCAGAAACAAGTGTTGGAAAATATCCAATACATGCAGTACGGGCAATGACGCAAATCATCCACTCTATGGAAGCGAACAATCAAAAACCTTTTAACGAACGCCCTCCATACAATCCTGACGATGACCGATTTATTTCTGACTCAATTTGTTACAACGCATGCCGCCTCGCCAGAAGGACAAAGGCTAGCGCAATTGTCACGATGACTTATTCGGGCTATACAGCTCAAAAAGTAAGTAGCCAGAGACCCAAAGCCACCATTTTCATGTTTACTTCCAACAGAGAAGTATTGAATCAAATGAATTTGGTTTGGGGGGTAAAAACAGTCTTTTACGAGAAGATGGTAAGCACAGATCATACGATTGCAGATATTAAGTATTTGTTATTTAAAGATGGCAATGTGAAAGAGGGTGATTTTGTGATACATCTGGCCTCTATGCCTATTGCTGATACGGGGATGACGAATATGCTTAAACTCGTTCGGGTCTAAGCGCATTTCCTTAATTCAGGGGTGTTATCTTCGCAAAACCCAACAGTTATTTTGATGTCTAAAGGATTTCCAGAACGTGGTTCATTAAACCTCCCAAGCATTGCTCAAGAAGTGCTGGAGATTTGGGAGCGCGAAAACACATTTCAGGCGAGCATAGATTCCCGCCCAGCCGACAACCCATACGTTTTCTATGAGGGTCCGCCTTCCGCAAATGGTATGCCCGGTATTCATCACGTGATGGGGCGCTCTATTAAAGATATTTTCTGTAGGTACGCCACACTCAAGGGAAAGCGAGTGGATAGAAAGGCAGGATGGGACACACACGGATTGCCTGTTGAGCTCGGGGTAGAGAAGGAATTAGGGATTACGAAAGAGGACATTGGAAAGAAAATTTCAGTCGAAGAATACAACAATGCATGCCGTAAAGCGGTCATGAAATACACTGGGGTTTGGAACGATCTCACGAAGAAAATGGGCTACTGGGTAGATATGGAATCTCCATATGTGACGTATGAGAATAAATACATTGAGTCTGTTTGGTGGCTTTTGTCCGAACTCTATAAGAAAAACCTGATTTATAAGGGGTATACGATTCAGCCTTACAGCCCTATGGCTGGAACAGGTTTGAGTTCTCATGAGCTTAATCAACCAGGCACATATCGGGATGTGATGGACACGACGGTCGTTGCTCAGTTTCGGGCAGACGAGAACAGCAAGAAAAAGGTGCTCGATCTCTGTGGGCAATCAGACTTGGTCGAATTGCCCGTAGATTTTTTGGCCTGGACCACAACACCATGGACCTTGCCCTCGAATACAGCACTTACAGTCGGATCAAAGATTGACTATGTCGTTGTTCGTACGAAAAACAGATATACCGATTCCGACGGCTTCGTCATTCTTGCGGAAAATCTTTTAGAGAAACAATTTGCAAAAGGTCCTGAACACCAGGTTGTGGGACGTTGTAAAGGGTCTGATTTGGTGGGTATGAGATACATTCAACTCATGAACTGGGCCACACCCATGGAGCGCCCTGAAGACGCATTTCGAATTATTGCGGGAGATTTCGTGACGACTGAAGATGGAACAGGAATCGTTCATACCGCTCCGACGTTTGGCGCTGATGACGCGATGGTTGCCAAATCTGCCGGTGTGCCTCCTATGCTTGTCGATGATGGAACAGGTCATGGCGTGCCACTGGTTGACATGCAAGGTCGTATTAGAGAAGGTTATGGTCCATTTTCAGGAAGATTTGTCAAGAACGAATATTACAATGAGGGCGAGGCACCAGAGAAATCGGTCGATGTAGAAATTGCGATTGATCTGAAAACGAGTGGACAAGCATTTAAAGTTGAGAAATATTCTCACAGTTACCCCCATTGTTGGAGAACGGATAAGCCGATTTTATACTTCCCTCTTGATTCTTGGTTTGTCAAAGCGACAGATGCAAAAGAGCGGATGACCGAGTTGAATAAGACAATCAATTGGAAACCGGAGAGTACGGGAACGGGTAGATTTGGCAAGTGGCTTGAAAATCTGAACGATTGGAATTTAAGTCGTTCTAGATTTTGGGGCATCCCCATCCCAATCTGGCGTACAGAGGATGGTTCTGAGGAAGTGTGTATTGGTTCCGTGGAAGAGTTGGCGATAAGATGTGAGGAAGCAATGGAAGCGGGGCTTATGGTGTCAAATCCTCTGGACAAGTTCAATGCGGGTGACATGTCAAAGGAGAATTACGAGTTGTTTGATTTGCACAAGCATGTCGTGGATGAAATCGTTTTAAAAGCGTCAGACGGGTCTCCGATGACGCGCGAGACAGATTTGATTGATGTTTGGTTTGATTCTGGATCGATGCCTTATGCCCAGTGGCATTATCCTTTTGAAAACAAGGATAAAGTGGATGACAATGGCGCGTATCCCGCGGACTTTATTGCTGAAGGCGTAGACCAAACCCGCGGCTGGTTCTACACACTACACGCCATTTCTACAATGGTGTTTGATAAAGTAGCGTATAAAAATGTCATCTCAAATGGCCTTGTGCTCGATAAGAATGGCATCAAAATGTCGAAGCGCTTGGGCAATGCAGTTGATCCGTTCTCTACACTGGAAAAGTATGGCCCCGATGCGACACGTTGGTATATGATCAGCAACGCCCAACCTTGGGACAACCTGAAATTTGACCTTGAGGGCATAGGCGAGGTGACAAGGAAGTTTTTCGGGACGCTTCACAACACATTTAATTTCTTTGCCTTGTACGCAAATATCGATGGTCTTACAGGTCAGGAACCGCAAATACCACTCAGCAAACAGCCTGAAATTGACAGATGGATTCTTTCCAGGATGCATACCGTTTCAAAATTGGTGGATCAGGCCTATCACGATTTAGAGCCGACTCGTGCGACCCGCATACTGCAAAGTTTTGTCATTGACGACCTAAGTAACTGGTATGTCCGTCTCAATCGTCAAAGATTCTGGAAGGGATCTATGAACGAAGATAAGATGAGCGCATATCAAACATTGGCTGCCTGTCTGCGTACCACCTCTATATTAGGGTCTCCAGTCGCTCCCTTCTTTATGGACAGACTCTATCGCGACTTGAATGAGGGGCTAGGTACGTCGCATGAGGGGGCAAAAGATTCGGTCCACTTGGCCGACTTTCCAATCTCAGATGACGCAATCATTGATGGCGAGCTCGAAGTAAGAATGGAACTTGCACGCAAACTATCGTCACAGGTTTTGAGTTTGCGCAAACGCGAACGTATCCGCGTGAGACAACCTCTCAGACGCATTATGGTTCCTGTCCTTGATGAGATTTCTGCGTCACGTATCGCAGCGATAGAAGATTTAATCAGGACTGAGGTCAATGTAAAAGAGGTTGAGATACTCCGTGATGGAGGAGGTATTGTCAAGCGTATGAAGCCTGATTTTAAGGCCTTGGGACCCAAGCATGGGAAACGCATGAAAGCGATTGCCGCGGCGGTCAATGAATTGCCGATTGAGGCTGTTGATCAACTTGAGAAAGACGGTCAAATCACACTCACACCATCAGATTCACAAGGCGATGTAGAGATCATGTTGAGCGATGTTCAAATTTCGACGGAGGACATCCCCGGATGGCTGGTCTCTAGCGAAGGAGGATTGACTGTTGCGTTAGACATTACAATAGACGATAAACTTAGAGCTGAAGGCCTTTCTAGAGAATTGGTAAATCGCGTCCAAAACGTCCGAAAAGACATAGGGCTAGAGGTGACTGACAGGATAAATTTATCCATAAGTGCAGCGGAAAATATAAGCGTTCAGTTACAAGAGAATTTGGAGTATATTCGAACTCAAACTTTGGCGGAGAATGTCGCATGGCAAGACGATGCTGAGGCTGTGGAAATTGAACTTGATGAGGGCGTTAGCGTTAGAGTTCACGTTGTTAAAAATTAAAAAGCTGGTATTATGGCAGAAACGAAATACTCTGAATCAGATCTGAAGGAATTCAATGAGTTAATCATAAATAAATTAGAACTTGCGCAAGAGGATTTAGACCAATTGCGTGCTTCTATGTCGCATAAAGACGACAACACAACAGAGGATACTGCTCCGACGTTTAAAATGATGGAAGACGGATCGGAAACAATGAGTCGTGAGGAAACTGCTGCTTTGGCCGCAAGACAGGAGAAGTTCATCCAAAACCTCCAGAATGCACTTCTTAGAATTAAGAATAAGACGTATGGTATTTGTCGCGTAACAGGAAAGTTAATTCCGAAAGAACGCCTTCGACTGGTCCCACATGCGACCCTTTCTATGGAGGCTAAGCAAAGACAATAACCGAAGATATTCTACGCTGAGATGCGAAAACAAATTT
>JAPKBK010000306.1 GCA_028823435.1 Flavobacteriales bacterium | reverse complement strand
CGAACTGAACGTGGATGTTGCACCCGTTGGACTCGCTTGGAGTAATTCCAGAACTATAAAGCCGGATTTGGATATGTATAGCGGAGATAGAGAGCATCCAAGTATTGCTGGGATGTACCTGTCTTTAATCGTCATCGAAGCAACCATCTCACGCGCCGATCCGTTATCACGAAACCCCGAAAAACTTCCTATTAGAGGTTTTAATCGTCTCGATTCAGACAACGCAAGGCATTTGCGTCAGATGGCATCGAAAACTATCCAGATGTGGCAGTCATCTCTCGAACCTCTTAATTAATTGAAAGCCGAGCCCAAATGAAACATCTCCTACTCACAACAATCGTAGCCGTGGTGCTGGTGGGGTGTGGGGAGTCTGATGATATTTGGACGGCTGCCATGAGTGGAAACATTGAAGCCGTCAAACAACACTTAGCTGCTGGTGCGAATTTGGGTCAATAGCCACTTCAGGGCTTCCTCATCGGCGTATGCTCTGCCCCATGAGCCATGTCCCACGCCTTTGTATTCAGTGTATTTCACATTACCTCCAACTTTCTGAAGCGCAGCTACCATATCTCGTGATCGTTTTGTCTTAACGACTCCGTCAGAGTCACCGTGGAAGACCCATGTGGGGACGTTCTTGATTGCATTGGCCATTTTCGTATCACCACCGCCGCAGACCGGCATGGCCGCAGCAAATGTGTCAGGCATGCGCTGAACAATGTCCCAGGTTGCGAATCCGCCCATGGAAAGGCCCGTGACGTAAATCCGCTTCTTGTCCACAGATAGTGTCTTGATGGATTCGTTGAGCAGTTGGATTGTGAGTCGCATTGAATGTGACGGTTCATTTGGCATGGTGTGGGACAGGTTGCCCCATGGGGTGTTAACCCACTGTTTGCCCTTAGGGCATTGTGGAGCAACAATGATAACGGGTTCATTACTCTTCTCTGAATAGGCCAGAATATCTTTGGTGCCATGAATTAACTGTTTCTTGTTGTCGTTGCCTCTTTCCCCTGCGCCATGAAAGAACAGAACTAGCGGATACTGCTTCTTGGCATCCCCCTTCTCAGGGAGATGTATTCTGTAGTTTAGAGACTCGCCCTTGGGCGACTTGTAAGTCTTTGCCTCAAAACCAGCATCTGCTTTTAATGTGGTGGTTAAGATACACATGAGTGCTATCAAAGCGATATAAAGTGAACGATTGGATTTCATTGTTTATTCCTCCTTTAGTTTAGCGAACAGTGGTAATATGAAACGTATTTGTCGGCACTATCAAGGTGACATACTTGGATGATTCGTCCAATAAACCGTCGCTTACAACGAGCGGAAGAGTTGTCCGTAGCTGCCCGTAAAATCAAGCACTTTAAGAGTCACAACTGGACACTATGGGAAAGTATCACTGTTCAAACATTAAGGAAAAGGCGTATTAGTTAGGTAATAGATTATCGGGATTGGGGTTCCCCCCCCCCCGCCTCCACCATTGTTTGTTAGTAAATACGCAAATTTGGAATCTTTAGGGCAATGTAGGGCAAAAACCCGCTACTTTGCCTCTCACTTTTATAGCAATACCCAGGCGTCCTCGTAGGGGTGGAACTTGGAATCTTCCCCGTTGCAAATTTTAGCACTTCCCACCCACTCTAACTGACCTTCTATTTTGCTCGCACACCACTTTTTCAGATGCCATTATTCCTGCCCCATGATTTCTGTAATGAAACACCTCATAATTTCTACTTTTGCATCGGCGGTTATGTTGCTGTTCGGCGGGGTTAATGAGGTTAACGGGGATCCTATGAAGTATGAAGTCGTAGGAGACACCGTTACCATCAAAGATTGTAAAGAGTCAGCCTCTGGTGCATTGGCGATTCCCTCCATCTATGAGGGGAAACCGGTCACCAGCATTGGGGATT
>JAPKBK010000305.1 GCA_028823435.1 Flavobacteriales bacterium | reverse complement strand
ACAGAGGTAGCAGCGACAACAGAGGTAGCAGCGACAACAGAGGTAGCAGCGACAATCGCGGTGGGTTTAAGAATGAGGGTTTTAAGAAAGGTGGCTTTAAAAAAGAAAAATTTAAAGGGAACACCACCAAACCGAAATCTGGCTCCAGCGCATTCAATAAATAATTAACATGTAGTTTGTATCTTGTGGCTACCATTATTTGGCATTGAAAATACTTCAAACATGAAAACAATGACTTGGATAGCAAGCACTTTACTTATTGTGCTATCTGCTTGCAATGATAGCGCTCCCGCTCCTACAACCTCAAAGGTCTCTCAAACGAAGACCGTTGATAAGGAAAACCTATCTGACAACAATCAGACTGACAAAGTATCACCTAGATACAAAAACGGTACAAATGATCAGAACAAAGGTGACAAGACAGGGAGCGTAACCCTTCACGGCAACGTTAAGGCTGCTGATGGATCTGTGATACACTTATATGTCACTGAAGCCCGAAACAAAGCATTGTTAGACAGTGCTGAGATTAAAGGTGGATTGTTTTCATTTCCGAACCTCGAAGTAAGTCGTGGGTTTTATGAACTTGTACTTAATGGAAAGGCAAACAACAAAACGCAAATCATACTCAATCCAGATGAAAGCGATGTTTATATTGATTTCAAATCAAGCAGGCTTAATGGCACCAAATTAACGCCTGGCTCAGCTGAGAACACAGCATGGCTTGAGTATATCAAACTAGAGAACATCAACAAGAATGAGATAAAAAATCTCAGAAAAGGCTTAAAGGACAGCCCATTCCGATCTAGAATTGAAGAGCAAATAAAAGGCAAGGAATTGGAGTTAGTGCAATCTCAGCACAATCTGATCGACCAATATTCTGGCACGTACGTTGCAAAAGTTTTGTCCTGGAAAAACCCAAAGTACCCATCTACACAGGGACGGTATTTTGAAGACATGGACCCTCTTGACAACAGTTTGATACACACACTCGCAATCAGTGACCGAATTCAAGGCATGATGGTGAAGTTCAGCAAAGGTGAAGAAAGTGGTTTCCTGGCTTGTATTGATATTATTAAAGCTCACTTTGAGCCAAATCCCAAGACACTAGAAAGCGCCCTTTACGCGATGCTTGATGGATTTTACAACACTGGAAAGGAGGATATATGCCAATACATTTTAGACAACTACATTTTTGATGAGGACTGTGGCGCAGATTTAAGTGATGTCATCCGTCAACGTGCGCAAGGGATCATTAACCTCCAAGTAGGAAAGACGCCACCAAATTTTGTCATAGAGTCTTATACCGGAGGCAATGTGAATTTAATGGAGACTGCTTCAGAAAATAAATATACACTCGTCATGTTTTGGGCTTCATGGTGTCACAAATGTGAACAGGAAATACCTGTATTAATCCCATTGTACGCCAAGTACCACAGCAAGGGATTCGAAACAATAGGCGTCTCAATAGATCAAGCGCGAAAGAGCTGGTCAGACATTATTGAATCACGTGGCATGCAGTATCTCAACGTAAGCCAACTTCAGGGATGGGACAGTCCTGTAGTGAAAGATTATAAGATTACAGCCACCCCTACTTACTTCTTAATTGATTCAAAAGGAGAGATTGTTCTTAAGCCCAAACGCATTTACGAAGTGGATGCATTTCTAACACGTAACTTGAAATAACAGTCGGCTACTGTTTTTCACCCCTCCTTCTTAGATGCAAGATATTCCTCGTGAATCTTGAGAATTATCCCATCACAAAGACCTACTTTAGGGACGATGATCTTGTTTGACCCAGCCAATTTCATAATCCGGATGTAAATTTCGGCTGCTGGGACAATCACATCAGCTCTGTCGGGCTTGAGCGAAAATTTCTCTACTCTATCTTCAAAAGAATATGCTTT
>JAPKBK010000304.1 GCA_028823435.1 Flavobacteriales bacterium | reverse complement strand
AAAATTGATGGTGGGATGTCCTGCCTAAGCTTGCGCTTTTAAGGCCTTGAGGGGTGTTGTCAGACAAACTTGAACATCTGTAAAAGGCACATCAAGTCAATCCTCATGCGGCACAGAAATTAAACCACTCCGTGAGGGCTTTGCCAGATTAAACTTGCTTGAGATGGGCAGGGCTACTCTGTACTTTTGCCTAACACCAAACACCCACCTACATCATGTCTATATTGTCCCCTGCGCTCAATTAGCGTTGGATGATTTTGGTGAAGCTGTTTTGGGACAGTCTATAACTGAAGAAACCAAAGCAGCATTTCGAAAAGAACTGGGTTTGGATGAACCAGCCTACATTCGGTACGTGAAATAGGCTGGATCTGCTTTACCTGGTGATTTTGGCACTTCTTTTTCCGGACGCGGAGCATCGGGCGTCGACATTCAGAAGCTTGTCAGGGAAGATAACAAAGAGGAGTTGCTGAAGCCAGTGCTCACTGCGGCGAGGAAACTTGAACGCATGGGGTGCCGCGCAATTGCTGCGGAATACGGCTACTTTGCGTGGTGACAATTATTGAGCGCATAGATTTAGGCGGTGCTAGCAATCTGATGGGTGTCTTCAAATGTTAAGGGTTTCACAAAGTAGGCCTTTGCTGAATTAAATATGGAACTGACAGTAGACCAAGCTCTACAGCAGGGCATTGATGCCTATAAAGCTGGACAAGTTTAGGAAGCTGGAGGAAGTACAAATTAGGAAAACCAGAATGGCAGATGCTGCAAGCGAGTTAAAGTACATCCCTTTTGAGTCCTTTAAAATTGGGCAGAAACAGAACTTTGGGGCATATGAGGTCACTGAAGAGGAAATCATAGAGTTTGCGACTAAGTACGATGCTCAGTTCTTTCATCTAGACCATGAGGCCGCCAAAGACTCTTTGTTCGGAGGACTGTGCGCTAGTGGCTGGCATACCTGTGCCATGACGATGTCAATGATGGTTGAGAATATGGATTTACATGGTAGGTCTCTCGGTTCACCCGGAATTGATTGTCTTAGATGGCTTCGTCCAGTCTACCCCGGAGACATACTGTCAGTGCAGATGGAGGTTCTGGACACGGTTCCTTCAAAGAGCCGTCCAAACATAGGCGTGGTGACTAACAAGGTCTCAGTAAGCAACCACAAAGGTGTTGTCGTCATGGAGTTCACAAGCAAGGGTATATTTAAGAAACTCGCCGCTGGATTGAAGCTGGAAAGCTAATATGAAACTAGAGTTCTACCAACAAGTCTTGTGATCCCTGAGGAATTCTAGAGGTGTTATCCAGAGCAAGCAAGGGTACTAGGCTTGGGCGCTTGGCTGCTAGCTTGTCCTTCGTCTGCCGCCCGTGCTTTAGATTAGCCTCTGACCTACGGATCCAGTAACACTCAGCGATATACAATCACCGAAGGCGATCCATTGTCTGCTGAGATCTACTATCAAGCCGGATTCAGCTTTGCTCGAGAAGAATGGGATGTACAAACAAATAGCGAGTTAACTGTAACCTGTGACGCTGACAATTTCTATCTAAAAGGTAAGATTGAGGCCTTTGAAGATGAACAACGGGTCTTTGATCGCGAGTGGGACCTAAGCATCCTACGTACGGTATTTTGACCATAAACAAGATCAACAAATCACCCAATACCGGATCTAAGTACAACCGAGGGGAGACTGATATGAAAACGCAGTATATGAAAGACCAGAAGAAAAGGCACTGTCAGACCAAACTACGTGAGATCGAACGAGCGACTTTGTAGCCTCTCTTGATGACAAAACATTCCCCATTCCGCTACTTTAAAACCAACCTCGAAGTCATCCGTTTGGTGATGATTTCTAATCGCCATCAGGCATAAGACCAGCATCCACTATCTGTTGCTCAAGGCGCTTTAGCTTTGCCACGCAGAAGAAAAG
>JAPKBK010000303.1 GCA_028823435.1 Flavobacteriales bacterium | reverse complement strand
GTTCTGAAAGAGAATCTGGAACCTCTCTCCCAAAATGCATTTCGCAGCTCATTTTTAATGCGTGTCCTAACACCACTGATTGGGCTTCCGGCCTCATTTTTCCGAGAACGACTGGCACCTGGTTTTTGAATATCCCCGCTTTTTCACCTGCAATACTGCGAATGTCTTCGCCGAGAAATTGCATGTGGTCCAAACCGATGTTTGTGACCGCACAAACTTCAGCGGTGGGAATAATATTAGTGCTGTCGAGACGTCCACCCATGCCCGTTTCAAGAATGACGATCTCTGTGTCTTCATCTGCAAAATACCCCAATGCCATTCCGAAGGTGAGTTCAAAAAAAGAGGGAGCTGCCCATTTCGACTTAAAGCGTTCTACAAAATCAATGACATACGTCTCTGGAATCTTCTCTCCATTGAGACGAATACGCTCACGAAAGTCAATGAGATGTGGCGAAGTGAAGAGGCCCGTTTTATATCCTGCGGTTTGCAATACAGAAGCGACCATATGGGCAACTGTGCCTTTGCCATTTGTGCCTGCAATATGAATGAATTTCAGTTTGTCTTCTGGGTTACCCACAAGATCACATACCGCCTTCGTTCCGTCTAAGTTGGGTTTATAGGCTGCTGGCCCAGACCGCTGAAACATCGGGAGTTTTGTGAAGAGGATGTCTATGGCCTCGTCATACATCATCACTCCAACTCGAATCTAATCGTAATAAAACCAGACCTGCGTGGTCTGGTAGGATCCGTCGTGAAAGTCGCAGATAAAGCCGCCTCTTTCGCTAAGCGTATATGTTCAGAATCTGAAAAAGTAGAGTTTAACCCACCGTCATATGTTGCAGAAATCACTTTGCCATTTGCATCGACGACAATGTTCATTCGGATGTCACCTTCCCGTTTGGGCTTTTCTTTAAGTTGAGGTCTATTGACAAGCGAACCTCCATTAAGAGAAGCATTCCCGAAGTCTCCAGAGACGACACCCGCCCCATCTATTTTTCCGTCTTCATTGCCTTGATCCCCTACGCCACTAGAAGTCCCTTCAGAACCTCCACCTCCATTGGATGCAGAATTTGATTTAATCAGGTTTGCAGCTTCAGAGGTCCGCACGGGTTCTTCTACAACTGGAATTTCTATGTCCTCTTTCGGTTTCTCCACAGGAATAGAAATCTCAGACTCCGCTTGTGTGACGACCTCTTCAGCAACGACAGGTTCCACAACTGAAGGTGTTGTGATTGCTTCTTCTATGACTTCCTCTACCACTTCAGAAGGAATCTCTGACTCAGTCACGCCACCCGCCTCATCGACAGAACCCATATCCGCAAAACCTACTGCGACATACTGCTCACCTGGAGGTGGGTCCTGAATTGTAAAAGCAACAAGAAAAAAACACAGCAATAGAACCACCGAAAATACAATCCCAGTCATCACGCCGGCGCGAATCCTGTTCTTCTTGTCGTTCTGCTCATGCAATGTTTCCTTCACCATCTTTATTTATTTTGCTGGATTGGCGCCCAACATCACCTTCCAAGAGTTCGCCTTTGCGAGACCGATGATCTCAACGGTTTGACCTGTTGGAACAGATTTGTCAACTTGAAGGTAGACCACCTTCTCATCTTGTTTGGCCATTTCTAATCGGAGCTTAGGCTCTAAATCTTCTCTGCTCATGGGGCGAGAATCTCCATTCAAATGGTAGGTACCATCGGCTTGAATACTCAACGTTAAGTTTGAATTTACAGACGTTGTCCCCTTGCTCTGCGGAAGATCCACATTCACACCATTGCTCACAAGAGTAGAGATAATAATGAAAAATATGAGCAACAGAAACACAAGGTCCGTCATGGTATTCATGCCACCTGTTACATTGATTTTATTTCGCGTATTTAAATTCATATCGGTGCGTTAGCTTTTTGCTGGCTCTTCAAGAATATCAAT
>JAPKBK010000302.1 GCA_028823435.1 Flavobacteriales bacterium | reverse complement strand
ATTATCGACCCTTGCGTGAACCCTGACGGGCGCGACAGATATGTCCAGTTTCAAGATCGAACTTCAGGCCCAGTTCCAAATACGTCATGGGAATCCTGGGAACACAAAGAACCATGGCCGGGTGGAAGATCGAATCACTATATGTTTGATCTGAACCGAGATCTCGCATGGCAAACCCAAATCGAGACGCAAGCACGCACCACGTTCTATAGACAATGGATGCCTCACGTGCACGTCGATTATCACGAGCAGGGAATGAACAGTCCCTACTACTTCGCGCCTGCTGCCGAGCCACTCCATCAGGTGATCACACCATGGCAAAGAAAATGTCAGGAGCATATCGGCGGATTCAACGCACAGGCGTTTGATGCGCGAGGCGCACTCTACTTTACACGTGAGATTTTCGATCTCTTCTATCCCAGCTACGGAGACACATGGCCGATGTTTCATGGCGCGATCGGGATGACCTACGAACAAGGGGGAAGTGGAAGTGCTGGGCGTGCGATCCAAACAGAAATAGGCGACACCCTGACACTTGCGTACCGCATCGAAAACCATCACGCCACAGCGATTGCAACCATTTCGGCTGCGATCCATCACAAGGACAAGTTACTCAAGGAGTTTTCTGCATACCACAGAAGGAACAGAGAAGAACCTTGGGGGGATTTCGCTGCGTATTTAATTCCAGCAGAAGGAAACGATAAAGGCAAAATGGTTTGGCTTACAGATCTTTTAGACAAACACGGCATCACGTATACAACACCCAAGAAAACGCGCAAAAGTATACCGGCCCTTGACTATTCAACACTCAAACCTACCACTGTTAAGCCCTCACAGGGAGACATCCTGATTGACTCACACCAACCCCACTCTGCGTTGCTCGGCGTATTGTTCGATCCGGACCCCGTTCTAAGTGACTCCTTAACCTATGACATTACAACATGGGCGCTCCCATTTGCCTATGGATTGAAATGCTTCGGATTAACCGCGACGTTGCCCTCGGGTGACCCGTTCGAATACGCCGCAGAAAACAAGGCGAAGAACATCGAATCTCCTTACGCTTGGGTGATTGATTACAAAACCGACGAAGGCACAACACTGCTCGCTCAGTTGTTAAAGAACGGCGTCGTCGTCAGGGTGGCGGATTCTCCCTTTACATCTGAAGGCATTGAATTTGATCGGGGAACACTCTTAATTACCAAACGCAATAACGAAGCTTTACTTGACGACATCGTTTCAATGCTCGAGGTGGGAGAACGTGAGATTGCAGGGTTGAGGGTGACGGAAGTGCGAAGTGGGTTGTCTGAAGTAGGCCCCGATCTGGGCTCGGAACACTTTCATTTCCTCAAGGCTCCCCGAGTCGCTATTGTCTCAGGAGAAAGCGTTTCGTCATTAAGCTTTGGAGAGGTTTGGCACAGGTTTGAACAAATCTATCAATACCCCGTAACCATCACAGAAGGAATAAATAGGATTAATCTCGACAACTACGATGTCGTGGTGATGCCTCGGGGATGGTATTCCCTTAACGAAAACCAAATGAATGAAATGTCAAGCTGGGTCAACGGAGGTGGACAGTTGATTGCCATCGGTGGGGCATGTCGCACTTTTGCCGACAAAGATGGCTGGGGCTTGTCTAGAAAAGGGGACGACATGGATGAGGCTATGCGTGAAGATGAATACGATGCGCACTCCAAATCCGACAGGTTTGCGCCTTTTGCTTTAGATACACGCATGAGTATCATGGATGATATCCCAGGGGCAGTGTATGACATCGGTCTGGACAACACCCACCCACTCGCCTATGGTTATGAAAATCATTATTTGAGCATCAAAACAAGCACACAACGGTATGCACCACTTAACAATGGTGGGAATGTCGGGGTGTTAAGCGGAAGCGCGGAACCTTTCAGTGGATTTTCCGGGTCAAGGGCGAACA
>JAPKBK010000301.1 GCA_028823435.1 Flavobacteriales bacterium | reverse complement strand
TTACAGGCTTCGTGAGAAAAAGGAACGTGTCGTGACAGAAGCGTAGTAGGTGTGGCTGTATTAAAATTCTTTCTGGGGTGTTTTGTGGCTTACCTGTCCTGGTACGTGCTGTATGAGTTCGTTTTGAAACCCGAGACGACCCTTGACGAATGGGTGATGAATAACATGGTGGGCGGAACGGAGTGGGGGCTTGATCTCATGGGATTTCATACGGGGACTTTCCCTCAGCCAGATGGGTATCGTAATAAGGTAGGTGTGTCGGGAACCCCTGGCGTGGAGATTGGTGCCCCGTGCGATGGGATGTCATTGTTTGCGCTCTTTGCGATTTTCATCGCATTCTTCCCTGGGCCTGTGAGACATAAATTGTGGTTTATCCCGCTTGGGATCATTTTCCTTCACGCTGTAAATATTTCCCGCGTTATATCTCTCGCCGTCATTCAATCTGAATTTCCAGACTGGCTCGCTTTCAACCATGATTACACCTTCACCGTACTTGTTTATGGTGTTGTGTTCGGATTGTGGGTTGTATGGTCTACCTATTTGGCCTCATTCACGAAGGCCAAATGAAACCGATTGCCCTCCTCATCCTCATGCTCGCCTTCGGATATGTTCAGGAAAACACAAAAGTCCGCCTCAATGCCTACCGTTCTGTTGCAGATCGTTCTGTGGGGTTTTACGATCTCTCCCTGGAAGACCGCAATTCCCTCACCCGCACATTGCATGTTCCGAATTTCATCCACGAACTCTCCAAGCCCAGTCTTGTCAAATTGAAATGGGTGTTGTCGGCGTCAATTTTACTCATCTTTTTTCTCCTAGATGCACTCTTTCTAAAAGTATCCGCTCTTCCAGGAGCACCATCTTCCGCACCGTGGCTTGTCCTTATATATATAGGTGTCTCAATTCCGATGTTTGCTTTTCTTTTTCTAAGTCCGGGTCCCAACTCATCTTCTTATGCCGTTTCACGAGAACTTCTGGGATTTCTTCAGTCGCCGTTGCCTTCATTGCTACTCGCCTATACGCCTCGACTGCTGAAAGCGCACCTTCCACCTTTCCCATTTCACATTAAATAGCCAAACCTACCTTATATATGCCATTTCAGTTATTCCCAAATATGCCAGAGTCATCTCGGCTCTTCGTTTTTACCACAGACGCTTTGTTATCTGACGCTTACTCGGCAACTCTCATTGCAAACCTCAATGCGTTTTTAAGTTCTTGGGCTGCCCATGGCACCCCCTTGTTTGCAAATGCCTCACTCATTTCAAATCGCGTCCTTGTGATATCGCTTGACGAAAGTGCGGCCTCGGCTTCAGGATGCTCTATCGATTCACTCACGAATTTCATCAAGTCAGAGGGTGTAACATCTGGCATTGATTTTTTCAACAGGAGCTGGGTCCTCTATCGCAACCCGATTGCTGACCTTACAAACTTCACCGATGACTGGACGACTGAGCCCTTAAATGCGTTTTGGGCCAGAAGAAAGGCGGGACTCATCAACGACGACACGCAGGTCTTAAATACCACGGTGACAACATTAATTGACGCCAGAACAAATCTCGTTCAGGCTTTCTCAGACAGTTGGCATGCTTCTATGTGGTGATTATTTCGCCCAAACTCTTATTTTCTTCTACGGATTGCCGAATTAAACCAATGAAAAATTGATTTAATTTTGGTTTATTGGCAACTATCACTTAGTTTTAGCACGTTGAAAAGCCAGTTTTAGAGATAATTCTGGTTTGGAGGCAACCCTCACCTATTGATTACGACTACCATTAACGGAAGTTGTTTCCAATTCAAAGGGATCAATTTTGTAAATAATTTAATGGATTTCAAACCAAAACCTGTTCATATGTTAAACAATTACACGAAGATAACGACTGCTTTTGCAGCGTTTGCACTTCTTTTTTCAACTGGAGCCTGGTCGCAATGCGCGGAAGGCG
>JAPKBK010000300.1 GCA_028823435.1 Flavobacteriales bacterium | reverse complement strand
GCACCATCTTCTGCCTCATCAATGGTGTGGCCCTCGTATTCGAGAATCTCCCTTAGGCTAGCCCGTATAGGCCGTTCGTCGTCAATTATTAGGATATGTGCCATGATTTTTTACGTACTGGAAGTTACAATCAGAATACCTTAAACCAAACTTGATGCCAAACCAGGGGTCACAACATCTCCCCCAACGATTCTACTCAAAACACCTTCCCTAACAGCATATTTCGATCTATAGAAGTGTTTAATCTCCGTTTCGTTTTGAATCCACTTGATAATGGCGGAGGCATAAGGAATTAAATCAGCCCTATCAGGAGGCATGCCTTTCATATTTAATCTATCCTTGAGCGTATTTCTAATTAGAATGTCCGCCAAATCATCGAATTTTTTAACATCGACGACGTCCGCACTGGGATGAAATTTAATCTTTTGTTTTGAATCATCCCGATGCTTATCCTTCTCCGCATTCAATCCGTTTTTAGAGTCAGATTTGGTCAGAGAATAAAAAGTGTCAAATGACCCACTCGAACCTAGAATGACAGAAGGATTGGTCTTCGAGAGTGAGAGCGAAAGTGGCGCGAGCATGTCATCAAGATAGGGCTTCATTTTATCATAAGCGTCTTCGCCAAACCTGTCAGATAATTTAAATAGCGCCTGCAATCGCGCAACGCCTACATTAAAGCTCCTCGCCCAAACCACCTTATGCTTATCCCAAATAACACATTCCGTACTCCCCCCTCCAATATCCAATGTTAATACTGTTTCTCCTTCTGGAGGAGAATACGTGAGCTCAACACCTTCTTGAATCAGCGATGCTTCAGTGGCACCAGAAATAATTTGCACTTGATAACCGTAACGGTTTTGTACACTCTCCGTGAACACCTTGCTGTTGGATGCATCACGTAAAGCGCTCGTCGCAATCACGAAGACCTCGTCTGTTTGGTAATTGCGAATGGCTTCGCGCATGACGCCAATGGCATCAAGCCCTCTCGCAATCCTGTCAGGCCTTATCACACCCTTATCTATCCCTCCTTTGCCTAATCTGACCGGCAATCTTATACTGAACACCTTGGTCCATGGCCTTAATCCCTTTTCTACACCTGGAATAATATCTACAATTCTTAAATTAAATGTATTTGTTCCGCAATCAATCACAGCTACCCTTCTATACTTCACCTTCTTATGTAACTCTTTCTTGGGATGCATTACGAATTTTTATACATGAGCCAGCGCGCCATCTCTCTTAAGCTTGGCTTTTTGCCATACATTAAAATACCGGTTCTATATATTTTACCTGCCAACTTCACCATCAGAAGAACCGTCAGGATCAGAATAATCGCGCTTATTGCAACATGCCACCACGGTACGCCGACACTCAACTTCACCATCATTGTAATCGGAGATGTAAAAGGGAAGAAAGAACAAAATGTCGCAAGGGTACTGTCTGGAGATTCAATGATGAAAATATTCACGACATAGCTGAACATCAACGGGATCATTGCGGGCAAAAGTAAATATTGGGCATCGGACTCTTGTTCAACTGCAGCGCCTATTGCCGCGAACAGAGATGCGTAAAGGGCAAAGCCAGCCAAGTAGAAAAATGCGCACCATCCAAGCATCATTCCCCAATTCACTTGAAGCAACACCCCCAATTCCTCATTCGACTGAATAAAAGTCAGAAAGTCAGTTGCTGGAACTTGTGAGCCCTGTTCACCCATCAGGTTTAGGAGCAACCCTGATGTTTCAGCATAAACCCCGAATCCCAAAAACAGAAGCCACGACAGCAGAGACCAAACTGCGATTTGTGTCAAGCCCACGAGACCTATCCCAACAATTTTCGCGCCCATAAGATGTTCGGGCTTCACGACACTGATCACCACTTCTACAATTCTGTTGCTCTTCTCTTCTATCACGCCTCGCATGACATGCATGCCATATACCA
>JAPKBK010000299.1 GCA_028823435.1 Flavobacteriales bacterium | reverse complement strand
ACATCCACCATACATAACATTGGTCAAATTGACAGAGGATATCAAAATATTGATGCCCGTTTAAGAAAATTGGGAGCACATATAACAAGAATTGATTAACCTTTGATATCTTTGAAATGAACGAAAATGAATCAACGAAGGAAAAGAATCATGATTTTTAAATCAACAATAGCAGTAGTGGTAGGCGTGGTCGTTGTGGCATTCACCGGAGTTCTAGGTGCTTCTTCTTTCTCCACATCCGCAAGCAATTCGGAGATGAATGAATCTTTTGAGGTCGTTCCCACAGGTCTTGTGGGTGTGAATATTGGTGATGAGGCTCCAAACATCATTATGAATAACCCCAAGGGAAAGGAGCTGAAATTGAGCGACTTGAGAGGGAGTATTGTCCTGATAGATTTCTGGGCTTCTTGGTGCGGGCCATGTAGAAGGGAGAATGTAAACGTGGTCAAGGCCTACGAAAAGTATCGCAAAGCAAAGTTTAAGAACGCAGATGGTTTTGAAATTTACTCTGTGTCTTTAGATAGTAAAATACCTTCATGGGAGGCTGCGATCAAAAAAGACAATCTCTCGTGGGACTATCACGTGAGCGATTTAAAAAAGTGGAACAATGAAGCTGCGGCCATGTATGGCGTGAGTTCCATTCCGATGAGTTTTCTTGTGGATGAGGATGGCGTTATTGTCGCGAAAAATTTGCGGGGTTTCGAACTTCATCGTCACATAGACAAACATGTGAAGAGCTTAAAGTAAATCTCTTGTAAACACATTGTTTGGCACGACAGCCTGTCGGTTTGCAACACGCAGCCTGACAGGCTGTCCTGTTTAATAGAGGTTCACTCAATTGGCACTTACTTTGCAAAGTCTTTTCTCCAAACAAATAAGGACTATGAACGATCAAAATAAAACCTCAGGAAAAAAGGTTGACGAACAAAATACGACAGCAGAGTCTTGTTCTGAAGATTACACAAGCAGTCCTGAGACTCAAAGTAAATTAGAAGACGACAATGCAGAGCCAGAGCAAATTTCTGAGCCAGAAGAAGAGGTGGTCGATTACCAAGAAAAATATCTGCGACTGTATGCTGAATTCGATAATTTCCGAAAAAGAACGATGCGTGAAAGAGTAGATTTAATAAGAACTGCTTCTCAAGACGTCATTGTGACGATGTTGCCTCTCCTTGATGATTTTACAAGAGCAAAGGAAAACGGAAACGACGATATTCAAGCAATGAAAGAGGGCATGGCGTTGATTCATACAAAGTTAGAATCGACTCTGTCATCAAAAGGACTGAAGCTCATGGAGGTTAAAGCAGGCGATGATTTTAACGTCGATTTTCATGAGGCGATAACAAATATTCCCGCTCCTACTCCTAAGTTGAAAGGAAAAGTAGTGGATGTCGTTGAGAATGGATACATCTTAGGTGACAAGGTGTTGAGGTATGCAAAAGTGGTGATAGGTCAATAATTTGGATTAGAAAAAATGGCAAAACGAGATTATTATGACATTTTAGGGCTGAGTAAATCAGCTTCAGCTTCAGAAGTTAAGAAGGCATACAGAAAGCTTGCCCTCAAGTATCACCCAGATAAAAATCCGGATGATGATGTTGCAGAGGATAAGTTTAAGGAGGCAGCTGAAGCGTACGAAATTCTAAGTGACGACACGAAGAAACAGCAATACGATAGGTTTGGGCATGCTGGGATGAGAGGCGCAGGTGGTGGCGGCGGTGGCGGACAGCACATGAATATGGAGGATATCTTCAGTCAATTTGGAGATGTTTTCGGCGGTGGTGGTGGTGGTTTTGGAGGCTTCGGTGGCGGAGGTGGCGGACGTAGAAGAAGGATGAAGGGAGCCGATCTGAGAATAAAAGTGAAGCTTACTTTAGAGGAGATTGCGACGGGTGTCAAGAAGAAAATCAAAGTTGCAAAGCAGATACAGGCTTCTGGCGTGGAACACGCTGACTGTTC
>JAPKBK010000298.1 GCA_028823435.1 Flavobacteriales bacterium | reverse complement strand
GAGTTAATTACTGAGGTCCCACCATTCTTAGGGCCAGAATGGGGTAATGTGCAAGGTTTTGCACTGAGGGATTCAAATCTGACACAGTTGACACGAGATGCGTGCGTATATGACACCTATCACAATCCAGGACCTCCGGTTTATATCGACACAACTGTTGCATCAAATTTTGATGAGAGTTATTACAAATGGGGATTTGGTATGGTCATCAAATGGTCTGAACATCTCGACCCCAATGATGGAGTCATGTGGGATATTAGTCCAGCATCATTAAAGTATGATGGGGAAACGCCTGCCGTAGAAGATTTTGCGTCTTTCTATGATTGGGAGCGGGGAGGATTGGTGAGTTGGCACAATCCAGATGGCTCATTTGGTGGAAATGGACACCAAACAAACCCATTTACAGGTCTTCCCTATGAACCTAATATCATTCCGAGAGGAGATTATGGACGTGTCATTGCAGAATTTTGGGCTGACGGCCCTGAATCGGAGACCCCTCCTGGTCATTGGTTTACGCTTCTCAACGAATTTATTTTAGAGGCTAATTCTGGATCTCACAGATGGAGAGGTCAAGGTCCTGTCATTGAAGACCAGGAATTCATTGTTAAATCATATCTGGCATTGGCAGGAGCGATGCACGACTGTGCCATTTCTGCTTGGAGTAACAAAGGGTATTACGATTATATCAGGCCCGTATCTGCCATTCGGTTTATGGCAGAAAAAGGTCAAAGTACGGATCCTTCTCTGCCAAATTACCATCCTGCGGGCCTCCCTTTGGTGCCAGGCTTTATTGAAATGATAGATGACGCCCATCCGCTTTCTGATTTCGGAGGTGAGGATCATGTGGGTGACATTGCAATCCGTACTTGGAAGGGGCCAGATTATATTGAAATTCCACAGATTGATGAAGCTGGGGTGGATTGGATTTTGGCTGAGAATTGGTGGCCATATCAACGTCCAAGCTTCGTTACCCCGCCCTTTGCAGGTTATTTCAGTGGACACAGCGCGTTTTCAAGAGCTGCAGCAGAGCAGTTTGAAATGCTGACAGGTTCAGCTTACTGGCCAGGTGGGTTGGCCGAATGGCCTGTAAACATGAATCAATTTCTCGTATTTGAAGATGGTCCTTCAATGACCTTTAACCTTCAATGGGCGACGTTTTTAGATGCCTCAAATGAAAGTGCATTGTCGCGAATTTGGGGGGGGATTCATCCACCTGTTGACGATGCTCCTGCCCGTTATGTCGGTAAGATGGTGGGGAAAAACGCGTTTCATTTTGCAGAAACCATTGTGTTCCCTGAGTTAGCAATGGAATTTGGTGGTACTGGATTTATCGCCAGTGATGTTTGTGTGGGAGATTTTAATGCCGATGGCCTTGTCGGCTCGTCTGACTTTTTACTTTTCTTATCCGCATACGGTCTTGGATGGACAGGTGCATATGATATGGATGGCAGTTCGCAAATTGGCGCTTCCGACCTGTTAATTCTTCTTCAGAAATTTGGCCAAACCTGCTAAAGAGAACATTGATGTATTTATAAAACAATTCGCTTGTTTGAAAGATGCTCTTGTTTTACCTATTTTCGATAAAAATAAATGTCACTTAATATGTTTGTCAAAGAACACGGTTCTTAGCTTCTAGTGGTTCCATTCATCTTTAATTGATGGAGACAATTTAGGTGACAGTGTTAATCTTGACGTCGATGAGCATCAGCATGAAGCTCACGAATACATTTGAAGCCTACAAGTACGTGTCACCAACCAAAACGAAAAATTAAAAAAAATGAAATTATATTCTAAATTATTCAATGTAAGTATGTATGTCCTTGTTGCTGTTTTATGCCTGACCACCATCGGTTGTGATTCTGAAGGGACTGCACAGGATGCTTCACAAGACGCTTCACAAGATGTGCCAAAGGAACTCACAGTGGAAGAAATCAATGCCGATCGTGGAGATGCGTGTGAGTGTATT
>JAPKBK010000075.1 GCA_028823435.1 Flavobacteriales bacterium | reverse complement strand
CACCTTCGGTGTCGGAGTGTACTTGATACGCTTCAACGGCAAGCGGAAAACTTTGGGCTTGAGCCCCGAAAACAAAGAGTAAGGATAAACCTAAAAGTGTGTAGAGTCTTTTCATAGGATGAGATTATTCAGAAAATGTATATTTATTGCAAATTAGTATGGATTACCCATACCCCCGATTGTGAGGTGAAAGGGTTTTCAACAAAAGACTTTAGATATACAGTAAGTAATATTTAAACCTATTAAATGCATTAAATAGCGGTCATAGCCGTATTTTGCACCTCTAAAGGCCACACCTGTGACGCTTACCTCAACAACCTGCACTCATAAACCCAATAAAAACCACGCGCTACGCGAGGCTTTCATCGCGGTTATACTCATATTTAGTTCAGCGCTTTCATTTGCGATTGACGTTGACAATATATTTATTCTACCATCCTTCACTGTTGATGCAACTCAAGGAGCTGGCTCCTCTGGATTCATTGTTCACACAACGAACACAACTATTGATATTGATACTGGCTGTGCCACTCCGGAAATTTATACCTGGACGGTGGATGGTGGTATTCAAGGTTTAGATTGGGATTTTGCAGAAGGAACATCGGCAAATGATGTCACTGTAGCGATTGAATTTTTCACTCAGGGATGTTATCAAATCCAGATGGGTGTGCTTGAATGTGCCACACAAAACAATGCCACTCCAATAGGAATTACTGTCGCCGGACAACCAGACATTACATTCAATGACATCTCTTCCTTGTCATCTTGTACAAACATTAACGTGGGTACACTTTGGCAATTGGCAACAAATAACAATTTATCCGTTGAGTTTGAAATCCTACTTGACGGAAGCCCTCTTTCCTCAGATACATTCATCCCTTCTCCGTCATGTACTGATCCAGGACTCGTTGACTTTGCTGATGTTTTTTCCACTGGATTTTTAACAGCTGGAATGCATCAGTTGGTATTTAATGCCACGGGTGATATCAATACTTCGACGACGACTGTAGTCATTGATTTCGAGATATTCCAAACACCTTCGATCACACTATTCGTCCCTCCGGTTTGTGAAGATTCACCTGTAGATTGTAGTGTTTTCACTTCTGAACCCACTGCTTCTATTGTGTTTACGCCTACGCCAAGTTCTGTAAATGGACTTACTGCCACATATAACACTGGGACAATTAACAACGGTGAGATTATATCCATCGTTGGAGAGATGACGTATGGTTTAATCACATGCGCCACTTCCACAAGTCAGATTGTCGTTCTACAAGAGAATCCAGATGTTGCAGCCATTGTGACTCCCGCAACTGTCTGTAGTGGACAGTCTGCAACGGTTCAAGGAACTGGCGCTGGCGTTTTTACATGGAATTCAACCCCACTTCCTTGTCAAATAAACAACATCTCAAATCAAGCTGTTTTCTGTGATGTAGAGTCGGCTATTTCGTCGACTATGACCGGTTATTTAACCTATGGCACCACAGGAGTAACATGCGCAACAACCGTCCCTTTCAATATTGACGTCACGCCCCTTCCGGAATTAACTTTGGTTGACGCTCCATCATCTGGCTGTGAGGGAGATCCTGTTTCTTATGAAGTAACCAGCTTGACAAATTCTGGCATTGCTGAATACCTTTGGTATGTGAATGGCGTCCCTCAATCGGGTTCTGATGCGCCGGTATTCTCAACGAATCTCTCGACGCCTTCTCCATTCGAAGTTTCTGTTGTAGTTACAGAGCCTTCGGGATGTTCTGCTGATTTGAATATGTCAACAATTGTCTGGTCGAACCCGGTAGTAACAGCCACACCGAATACGCTTAACTATCCGATCTGTCTTGATGTGAACTTGCCTCTGTGCGCATTCGGAGCGGAGACATACGACTGGGAAGGAGATCCAAATCTCAGTGGAAACTGCGTCGATGTTCCTTTTGCTTTATTTACAAATGATGGCGTCATCTCAGTGACTGGTAGTTCTACATTTGGCACAACGACATGTAGCACCTCTTTTGACTTCATTGTCGAATATGAAGAGCAGCCCGTGATTCAAGTGACATCATCTGGTTCTGTGTGCGCGGGAGATGACATTACGCTTATCGCCTCAGGAGGTGTCTCTTATTTTTGGGATGCAAACCCCATTCCTGACGTCAACAATGGCAACTCAATTACTTTCAACAATTTAAACATTGCACTTATCAGTGGAAATGTCATCGGTGCAGGCGCAAATGGATGCTCCTCAACCACGTCTTTCAGCTATACCATTAATGCATCACCCGTTGCCACCTTAGGCGTTTTAGACAACGACAATGTCTATTGTACAACTGAAATAGCAACAATAGAAACAGCGCTAAATTTCGGCACTCCACCTTACACTATAGCGTGGAGTCAAGATGGCGTGTTACTCAATACAGAAACTGTGAGTGGGCCATTTAGTGACCTCGCTTTTGATTTAAATGGCGTGGGTTCGACGTCTACGATAGATATTGATGTCACTGATGACAGTGGTTGTATCACGCAGGATGCAATATCGATTGAAGTTTACGAAGGGGTTGAATTCACTTTAACCTCAACTCCTGCTTGTGAAGGAGATGCTGTTGAATTTATGGCGAATGGCAATGCCATAAACTATGAATGGCCAACGCCACTTTTCACAAGTGGCAGCGTGAATCCGAACTCAACAATTGTGGCAAACGGAACGATTGTTGAGGTCACGGGCACGATAACATATCCAAGCACATCGATTGGAGAACTTGTTTGTTCTGGCACTGCCTCAAACTCAGCTGTCGTTCAGCAAAACCCTGTTTTGTCAATCGATCCCATCTCAGGCACATTTTTCTGTGCTGACCTAAACCCCATTGTTACAGCATCTGGGGCGGATTCATATGCTTGGTCTCCTGCGCCACTGTCACAGAATAATGGAACCGCAACTTACCCTACGTTTATTGCCTCCCCACTTCAAGGAACTGTGACCGGAGAAATCGTATATCCTGGTATATCCTGTTTTACTGACTTGACATTCTCGTTGGACATTCTTGATTTACCCGATGTAGACCTCGCTGTAGATGGCGCTCTTATTTGTGGAACAGATGAGGCCCTTATAACAACTGGCGGAATGGACCCCTTAGCATACACTTTTGAATGGGCACTGAATTCAGCCAGCCTGACTTCAACAGACAACAGTATTCTTATTCCCTTTGTATTTCCAGATGATGCTGGAGTTCAAAATGTTTCTTGCGTGGCGACAGACAACAATGGTTGCGTGGGTGAGTCATCAATAGATGTCGAGGTTTTAGAAAACGCACAATTGGACTTAGCTACTTCCGCAATTTGCGAAGGAGACACATTACAAATTGACATCTTAACCAATGGTGTTATTTCATGGGATGTCATGGGCGCGATAGAGAACACATCCGGTGTTGGTTTCTATCCAGTGAGTGATGGTGAAGTTTACACTGCCACAGCAACATTAACAGTTCCTTCTATCCTGTTGGGAAGTGATTTTGACTGCACGACAGAAAGCATCGTTGTCTCTGATGTTAGAGACAACCCCGAACTTGTTTTTTCATTAGACGGACTGGCATGCGAAGGCTCTGACATCACAATAGATGTTGCTGGCGCTGAATCTTATGTATGGGTGAGTTCACCTAACGAAGATGCTTCATCAGAAGCAACTGATGCAGCCAACCCTAATCAAAGCATACTGTCTCTTTCCTATGTAGATATCGCTGCGGGCAATCTTAACATTGATGTGACAGGAAGCATCATATTTGTCGATGCTGATGATTTAACATGCGTAACTAATGCAGTGTTTGATAGAGAGATAAATTTGGCGCCTTCATTCTCTTTTGATGGATTAAACGCGATATGCACAGGTTCATGTATCAATTTTGACATCGATTGGGACAACACGCCTGTGCTCCCCTTGACGCTCGACTGGACCTTAGACGGCACGTCATACACGAATGGAAATACGTTCGATTTCTGTCCTTTATATACCGAAGGCTCATCTGATGTTGCTTTGTTTGTGATTGATGGTAACAACTGTCCTGCGAATGCAGCGCTTACTGTAACCATGTCTGAATACCCTGTTGTCACATTAGATGCTGATGTCACAGAGGGCTGTAGCCCCGTAACGGTCAATTTCAATTCCACAGCCACATTGACATCTGTTTCTGCCTGGAATTTCAGCAATGGAACACCTCCAACTGGCATTGCCGATCCACAAGTTACATTTGAGTGTGACAACTACGCATTGGGAGACTGTATTTATGCCGTCAGCTTTACAGCAATATCTGCATCCAATCCAAATTGCATCACCACTGGAACAGAAAACATCACAGTTCATCCTGTTCCTGTGGCTGATTTCACATTTGAACAAGACGCGATATGCTTTGACATTAATGGCGATGCTGACATTTTAATTGAAAACATATCATCCGATATCCTTGGACTTACATGCTCTGGTGGAGCAGAACCATATTCTTGGACGGTATTCCCTACAGGCGTCACAGACTGCACTGAAACAAGTGGAGAGTCTCCTCAACTGGTTGCTTCTGGCACAGGGGTGTTTACTGTTGGACTTGAGGTTACAGACATTGAAGGATGTACTTCTCAAACATTTAGTGATTTTGAGGTCTATGAACTTCCAGTCCCAGAGGTGACATTTTTGCAAAGCTCGGTATGTTTGCCCCTTGAAGTAGAAATACTCAACACGTCAATAGGCGCAGCTTCATTTGAACTTGAGGTACCCGGGTTTGTGATCCCAAACAACTTTGCGTCTCCTTACACAATCGACGTAATATTCCCAGGCATTTACGACGCTGAATTTATCGTAACAAGCGATGAAGGATGCGTTGTGAGACTTGAACTTGACACTGCATTCCAAGCGTGGTACCCTCCAATAGCGAATTTTATTGTGACGCCAGAAGAAATCACAATACTTGACCCCATCGTCACTTTCGAGAATGAATCTGAAGGAGGTACAGAATATATTTGGTCGTTTGGAGATGGAGAAGGATCCTCTGAAGTGAGCCCTGAACACGAATATGAGAGAGCCGACACTTATGAAGTACAATTGCTTGTCACAAACGAATATGGCTGCACAGACGCTACGTCACAAACTATTTTCGTGAACAGTGAATTACAGATTTTCGTGCCGAACGCTTTTACGCCTAACAATGACGGAAATAACGACGCATGGATACCGCTCGTAAACGGTGAGGAATTTATCATTAGCTATGAGTGCTGGGTGTATGACAGATGGGGCAAATTGGTGTTTAATTCAACGTCGATAGGCGAACCTTGGATAGGTGACAACACATCAGATGGAGATGGAACGCACTTTGTGAGCTCTACCGAGTCATATAGTTGGAGAATTGAACTTAAACAAGTTGACGGAAGAGGTGCAAAAATTGCAACTGGCAACGTATTCCTAATTAGATAATACACTGTATTATCTTTAGAAAGTAAATATATATTTATGAAAGCATTTGTATTCCCTGGTCAGGGAGCTCAATTCTCAGGGATGGGAAAAGATTTACACGAGTTCTCAGCCCTTGCAAAAGAACGTTTCGATACTGCGAATGAGATCCTTGGCTTCAACATTAGTGAAATAATGTTTCACGGCACAATAGATGAACTCAAACAAACCAAAGTAACGCAACCAGCAATTTTCCTTCACTCAGTAATTTTAGCTGAAGTCCTTGGAAACATGAACCCTGACATGGTCGCTGGTCACAGTCTCGGTGAATTTAGCGCGTTGGTTGTCGCCGGAGGTTTATCCTTTGAAGATGGGTTGCGTTTGGTTTCAGCAAGAGCAAATGCCATGCAATCAGCATGTGAAGCATACCCATCGACTATGGCAGCTGTTTTAGGGTTAGAAAATAGAATAGTCGAGCAGATTTGTGACCAAACTGATGGTGTTGTCGTTGCAGCAAACTACAATTGTCCAGGCCAAATTGTGATCTCGGGAGAAATCGCAGCTGTGGAATTGGCCTGTGAAACACTGAAGGAAGCAGGAGCACGTAGAGCGCTGATGCTGCCAGTTGGAGGAGCATTCCACTCACCTGTCATGGAATCTGCTCGAGAAAAGCTTGAGGACGCCATAGAAAACACAAACATTCAACCATTAAGCTGTCCAATTTTTCAAAATGTAAGTGCGTCAGCTGAAGTTGATGTCGCAACAATTCGAAAAAACCTAATCGATCAATTAACAGCTCCTGTTAAATGGACTCAGACAATGGAAGCTATGATTGCCTTTGGTGCCACTTCAGTCACCGAAGTAGGTCCAGGAAAAGTATTACAAGGTCTATTTAAAAAATTAGACAGAGGATTTGCGACAAATTCGGCTACACTCGAAAGTTTAGAAGCGTAATTCACACGCTTACAAACGTGCGATGGGTGTGATCCACGAAAAAGAACGTCTAGGCGTTGTCGTTAACGTAAGTCAGTAGATTCTGAGCCATATGCTCAGTCGCATTTAGAGATTCTCTAAGTGCGTGGTTCTCAGACCTAAGGTCATCGTTACGTTGTTGGGTACGAACGAGCTCAGCTTTAAGATTCAGGAATTCACCCATAACTTCGGTGCGGTCCTTCTGCGCAATCTTGAGGCTTTCTGCAATTTTTGTCTCCATACCCGAAAAGTACGGGCAATATCCCCACAATTCCTACTATATCTCAAGTAGTTATTAAACAGGGAATGGTTAATTCATAGACGTCAATGTTTTGCGCTTTGCAAAAAGTAGAACAAGTGCCATAACCAAACCAGATAAGGCACAGAATCTATATAGCAAGGGGAGCCAAGAAAAATCCGATGAGAATAGAGAGCCTGAAACAAACGCTCCCAAGCCTATCCCTATTTCCAAGGAGACCAAGGTTGTACCAATTGCCAATGCAATTTTGCCCTTAGGCGCCAGGTCGGCCGTCCAAGCAAAAATAGTAGGCATGTTGATTCCAATTGAGAGACCATATACCACACCACCTATTGCAGCCCACAATTGCGTTGTTGAATAAGACAAGATACCCATCCCTAGAAACAGAAGAAATCCGCCGATCGCTAAAATCGGTTCTCGGCCATATCTGTCTGAGGCCTTACCAGCTACAAACCTCATTGAAATAGATGCAACCACGATAATCGTGTTAAAAACACCTTTGTATTGATACCCTAGGTCTGACACGAAGTCTGGAGTAATCGTAAGAAACACGCCGAAAGCACACGCTACCGGAAGCAATGAAAGTGCGGCAGGCCAAACTGATATCTCAAAATTCTTCCCTTTAAAGACGTTTAAATCAGAACGTCGAATGGGTCTCGAATTCGGCAAGGTTTCGGGGAGCTTTAAGGTTATTAGTAGCGCCACAATGCCGAGAAGTGATGAGCAAATAAACATCTCCTCATATCCATATTCTACAGTGAGCAAACTACCAAGGGCAGGTCCTCCAGCCATCCCCGTGTTGCCGGCGACACCCAAATATCCCAAAGCTTCCCCCCTTCTATCAACAGGCACGATGTCTGTGAGGAGTGCACTCGAACCCGCAGGACGGAAGCCGGTACTTAAACCATGAAAAAATCTGAGACCTAAAAAAAGCCAGACCCCCATCATACCCGTCTCTAGGTCGTCTTGATTTGACGTATAGAAATAATGAATCAACACATATAGGAAACCAGCAATTGCAGTCACAGCTGTGCCTATAATCATCACCACTTTCCTTCCTGCTTTGTCTGCGATTTTTCCTGAGAAAAACCTTGACAGCAAAGCGCCTAAAGTGAATAAACCCACAATATATCCCAACAGATGTCCCGCCCCCATGAGTTTCAGATATCCTGGCAATTCTGGCATAATCATTCCAAAACTGGCCATAAACATCACCGTACTAGAACATAGAAGGACGAATGTTTTTGTAAATAGTGTAGGTGTTTTTTTCACGTGTTCGCAAAGGTACTTACCTTACCGTCGTGAAGCAGTATTCTCCAAAAATAATCGTCGCATGGGCAGAAGCGATTAGTGGAAATAAAAAATTGAGGAACTGGTTAGCCTCGAATGGTTATGCCGAACTGTCTGCATTTACATATGCTTTGAATTTAGATGACAATGCGAGGTCATGGCTTATGACAGAAGGTCATCCCGAGCTCATGGCTTTAATTAGAGGCGCCGAAGGTGAGAAAAAAGCGTGTATGTGGCTGAGAGAAAACAATTTTTCCAAACTCGCGCTTATTGCAGAAGGAGCTGACAATGATGATGAAGCCGTGCGTCAACTGCTTCTTGATGGAAACAGAGAATGGGCGATGATCAGTCTGAAAATGCGTTCAGTTAAAAACGACATTCAATCTGACCACGATGATGTACACAAGTTTTCTACAAGGTAATTTCTACAAGGTCATTTCTACGAGGTCATTT
>JAPKBK010000074.1 GCA_028823435.1 Flavobacteriales bacterium | reverse complement strand
ATTGTATGCGGAGACGAAGGAAAGACGGGGAAATACATCGTCCTAATCGATCCATTAGATGGCAGTTCCAACGTCGATGTGAACGTAAGTATCGGAACCATTTTCAGTATTCAACGCCGCAAAACACCGATGGGAGAGCCCTTGACTGAGCAGGATTTCCTACAAGCGGGTACACATCAAATTGCCTCGGGATATATTCTGTATGGTTCTTCTACGATGCTTGTTTACACCACTGGAACTGGCGTCAACGGATTTACGCTTGATCCTGCCGTAGGAGAATTCTTTCTGTCGCATCCGTCTATGATATTTCCAGAAAAAGGTCGGATTTATTCTGTGAATGATGCCTTACTTGACAAATGTTCTCAGCCCGCTCGCAGTTTTGTGGAGGGGTGCCGTCAAACGCGAGGGGCAAGGTTTAGGGCAAGGTATATTGGGTCTTTGGTGGCCGATTTTCATCGCAACCTCATCCACGGTGGGATTTATCTCTACCCGTCCCTGATAAAAAAGCCAAATGGCAAACTAAGGTTGCTCTACGAATGTGCACCGCTTGCATTTATTGCTGAGCAGGCAGGTGGAATGGCGCTCGATGACGACGGAAGGGTCATGGATCGTATCCCGACAGAATTGCATCAGAGGGTTCCTTACTACGTAGGAAATAAAAACCTTGTTCAGGCCTTTATGGCATGTCAGCTCGCTGAGAAAAATCCTGCAATGGACACTGTCCCTCAGCGAGAAAACTAAGCTATCTTTATCGTCCTTGAAAAGCGCGATGAGACCCGACGATTTATTGAATTTCTACCGCAGAGATTCGCGGACAGGGAAACTTATGCGTGCCCTTCAAAACAAGGGGTCGAAAGTTGAACTGAAAGGTGTTGTAGGTTCTTCCCTGGCATTAGTGGCAGCAGGCATTTTAGAACGGGAGGCCGAAAACAAATTGGCGGGGAGTGGCACACTAAATCATCACATTTTCGTGCTTGAGGACAAAGAACATGCGGCCTATTTCATGAACGATTTGGCGCAAATTCTTGTTGTAAATCCACGCCCGATATTTCTTTTCCCCAGGTCTGCGCGTGTGCCATATCAAGAGGAAGTCACGGAAAATGCAAATGTCTCAATGCGGGCTGAGGTGTTGAACGAAATTAATGGTGGCCGTGAGGGGTGCATCGTCGTCAGTTATCCCGGAGCGCTAAGCGAAAAAGTCATCACCCAGAAAGAATTAAGTGCGCAGACCTTTGGGTTAGCCTTGGGAGATAATTTTACGTTGGACTTCTTGGATGAGGTTTTTCTCGAGTACGGGTTTGAGAAGGTGGATTTCGTTTATGAACCTGGACAATATGCGATGAGGGGAGGAATCGTAGATGTATTCAGCTTTTCATTTGACCATCCATACAGGATAGAATTCTTCGGTGAAGAAATCGAGAGCATTCGCAAATTCGATCCTGTCTCTCAGCTCAGTGTAAATAAACTGACGCGCGCTACGATCGTCCCAAACGTGGGTGATAAAAAACTGCACAAACACAATGAAGCGTTCTTCAGCTTTATTCCTTCGAAATCCGTGGTATGGATGACAGATGTGAAAAGCTGTGAATTGGGGTTAAAAAAGGAACTCGAAAAAGCGACTGCGCACTTCGAGAGGTTGGTCGGCGAGACGAAGAGAACGCCCCCCGAGGATCTCTACCTCGACCCTGATGTTTTTGTGGGGCTTATCAAAGATTTCTCAGTGGTGGAGTTTGGAGGAGGAACTACTTTTACAGACCGATTGACCATCGGGTATGGGATGACTGAGCAGCCTGTTTTTAACAAGCATTTCGACATGATCGCCACGAACCTGATTGCGAATAACAGGAACGGGTACGTGAATGTGATCGTCTCAGGTCAAGCGACTCAATTGGAACGTCTGCACGACATCTTCTCGGACAGACAAGATGCAAATGGGGAGAAAAGTCCTGACGTCCCGTATACGCCGATTCCTATGGAGCTCAGCGAGGGGTTTGTGGATAAGGAGCTTAAAGTTTTGGTCTATACCGATCACCAACTGTTTGACAGATATCACCGATTCAGACTCAAGGACGGATTTAGAAAAAGCAAAGAAGCGCTCACCATCAAAGAGCTGATGTCTCTCGAGGTCGGTGATTTCGTGGTGCATATCGATCACGGGATCGGAGAGTTTTCAGGGCTACATAAGATTGAAGTCAATGGGAAAGAACAGGAAGCAATCAGGCTTTCATATAAAGGAGGCGATGTGCTCTATGTGAGTATTCATTCGCTACATCGCATCTCAAAATTTACGTCAAAAGAAGGAACGAAGCCTTCGGTGAATAAACTAGGTACGGCAACTTGGGCGAAAACAAAAGCAAAAACAAAGACACGTGTTAAGCAAATAGCTTTCGATCTTCTGAATCTCTATGCCCAACGAAAAGCGTCAGAGGGTTTTGCCTTTGCACCAGACACCTACATGCAGCACGAGTTGGAAGCCAGTTTTATGTTTGAAGATACCCCAGACCAAAACGCCGCGACGAAAGCCGTGAAGGAGGATATGGAAAAGGTCGTTCCGATGGATAGACTTATTTGTGGGGATGTCGGGTTTGGGAAGACGGAAGTCGCAATACGCGCAGCTTTTAAAGCCGTCACGGATGGAAAACAAGTCGCGATACTTGTGCCTACCACCATTCTGTCGATGCAACACGCGAGAAGTTTTGCACGGCGACTTAAGGATTTTCCTGTTACAGTAGACTATGTCAATCGTTTTAAAACGGGCAAGGCGCTGAGTGAAACCCTCGCGAAGGTGGAGGCTGGGCACGTCGATATTTTAATCGGGACACATGCGCTTGTGGGGAAACGGATCAAGTTCAAGGACCTCGGTCTACTGATCGTTGACGAGGAACAGAAGTTTGGTGTGGGCGTGAAGGACAAACTGAAAACGATGCGTGCAAACGTTGATACACTCACGTTGACCGCTACGCCCATTCCGAGAACACTGCAATTTTCACTTATGGGGGCGAGGGATTTGAGTATCATCCGCACCGCACCTCCTAATAGACATCCCGTTGAGACGATCGTCACTTCCTTCAATGAAGAGATGATCCGGGACGCCATAAGTTATGAGGTGAGTCGCGGAGGTCAGGTCTATTTCGTTCACAACCGCGTCCAAAACATTAAAGATGTGGCGGGGATTATTCAGCGCCTATGTCCTGATGTCCGCATAGGCATAGGTCATGGACAGATGGAGGGCAAGCAGCTGGAAGACGTGATGGCACGCTTTATCGAAGGTGGATACGATGTCCTGGTGGCGACGACAATTATCGAAAGTGGCATAGACATTAGCAACGCAAACACCATCTTGATTAACGATGCACATAAGTTTGGGCTCAGCGACCTGCATCAACTTCGAGGAAGAGTCGGTCGGTCAAATCGCAAAGCATTTTGCTATCTCATGGCGCCACCATTAAGTTCGTTGCCATCGGAGTCTAGAAAGCGATTGCAGGCACTTGAGCAGTTTAGTGATCTGGGCAGTGGCGTCCAAATCGCCATGCGAGACCTTGATATAAGAGGCGCAGGAGACTTACTTGGTGCGGAACAAAGCGGGTTTATTTCTGACATCGGTTTTGAGATGTACCAACGCATTCTAGCCGATGCTGTGAAGGAGTTGAAGGAGGATAAGTTTAATGAACTCTTCGAAGAAGAAAGAAGAGAAACGGGAAAGTATGTAGAGGAGACCATTCTTGAAACAGATTTCTCCATCTTAATTCCAGACCACTATGTGAGTGACATCCCAGAGCGCATTGCGCTATACAGAGAACTGGATGGACTGGACACAGAACTTGATTTGGCTGTTTATAAGGACAAGCTTGAGGATAGGTTTGGAACGCTTCCTGAAGAAACCGAAGAACTCCTCATTACAATGCGATTGAGATGGGTTTCAAGGATACTGGGAATGGAAAAAGTCATTCTGAAGTCTGGAAAATTAATCGCAGCATTTGTGAATGAGGAAGACAGTCCCTATTTCCAAGGGCCCATGTTTGCCCGCGTGCTCAACTACCTCAAAGACAACGCTCGCAATGCAAGTATGTACCAACGCAACGGCGCGCTTCGACTGAAAATAGAAAACATCAATTCAATACGCCTGGCCCTCGGAATTTTTGAAGACATGGCTGGCATGAGTGCGGCGGAGGCTGCAGATATGACAAGCGGAAGAAAAGCTGCCGAAATTGCATTAAAACGCAGTAAAGACGCTAAAAGCGTAGAAAAAGGCTCTTAAAATGACGAAAAACGCAACATTCTCCACGCTGGACGACTTCCTCGAAGGGCAGGTTTTTGTCATTGACAAGCCTTTGGAGTGGACGAGTTTCGATGTCGTCAATAAAGTTCGCGGAACGATTCGTCACACCTTTGATATTCGAAAAATCAAGGTCGGCCACGCTGGAACTCTAGATCCACTTGCATCAGGTGTCTTAATCATTTGTACAGGGCGGAAAACAAAGACGATAGACCTTATTCAGGCCGGAGAGAAAACCTATACTGGGACGATTCGACTCGGGGTGACCACGCCTTCTTTCGATGCTGAGACAGAGGTCGACAATTGGGGAGATGAATCTCACATTGAGAAACTAGATCTGGAATCTATCTCCCGTGCTGCAACACAAAATCTCGTCGGCCATTTGGAACAAATGCCGCCGCAATTTTCGGCAAAAAAAGTAGATGGCGTGACCGCCTATAAAGCGGCGAGAAAAGGTAAAACAGTCGCGCTTCAACCCAAAGCTGTCACGGTCGTGTCTTTTGATATCAATTCTGTCACACAAGAGAAAATAAATGGTGTAAACAACAAACACCATCCAGTGGTTGATGTGGCGTTTGAGATTGTTTGCTCAAAAGGAACATATATAAGAGCGCTCGCAAGAGATCTTGGTGAACACTTAAAAGTAGGTGGAACTTTGACGTCTTTAAGGCGCACAAGAAGCGGAAACTTTGATGTTGAAAATGCATGGGATTTAACTGAATTACTTGAAACTGTCAAGTCTTGTGCACCTGCAACAAAAAATGAGTGAAAACACTTGACTTGCATACTGTTTTTCATTAGTTTCGCGCGCCGACAATCAAGCGTCTTAAAAACCCCACTCCCATGGCTGCTCAACGTATGAAACTTTCGCATTTTCGATTCGACCTTCCGGAAGAACAAATTGCACAATATCCGCTAGAAAATCGTGACGACAGCCGCATGATGATCGTGGATAAAAAGACCGGTAAGTTTGAGCATAAGATGTTCAAGGACATTATCGATATGTACGACGAGGGAGATGTCTTTGTCGCAAATGACACCAAGGTTTTCCCAGCTCGTTTATACGGAAATAAGGAAAAGACAGGTGCTGTAATAGAAGTGTTTTTACTTCGTGAATTAAACGAGGAAAGCAGACTTTGGGATGTACTCGTGGATCCTGCGCGTAAAATACGTATCGGAAACAAACTCTATTTCGGTGACAACGATGAACTCGTTGCTGAAGTCATCGACAACACCACATCTCGTGGTCGCACCCTTCGCTTCCTGTTTGAAGGAACATCCAAGGAGTTTATGGCAAAAATCGTCTCATTGGGCGAGACCCCTCTACCCCGCTACATCGATCGTGGAACAGAGGACATTGACATCGAACGGTTTCAAACCATTTATGCCAAAACTGAAGGCGCAGTAGCTGCTCCTACCGCTGGACTTCATTTCTCAAAGCAGCTTTTAAAGCGTTTGGAAATTAAGGGCATCGACATGTCATTTATCACACTACATATCGGTTTGGGTACATTTAGAGAGGTACAAGTTGAAGACATTACGAAACACAAAGTCGACAGTGAGCAATTGATCATCGGAAACGATTGTGTCAATCGCGTGAACCAAGCAAAAAAGGAAGGCCGTCGCATTTGCGCGATTGGAACGACTGCAATGCGCGCGATGGAAACGTCTGTAAGTACCACACAAACGCTGAAGCCCTTTAAAGGATGGACAAATAAGTTCATCTATCCGAAATACGACTTCAGTGTTGCAGACAGTTTGCTCACAAACTTCCATACACCGCAATCGACCCTACTGATGCTACAATCTGCATTCACCGGTCACGAGCTTATTATGGAGGCATACAATGAAGCGATCAAAGAAGGTTACCGTTTCTACGCATACGGTGACGCACTGCTTATTAAGTAATCTTTGGGGCTATCTTTGCCCCATGAAAAAATTCCTTTTTAGTTTTCTTGCTTCTGCGCTATTTGTCGTGTCTGGCCATGGCCAAACCTTAAATATCGGAGATCCTGCACCCTCTGCATCATACAAAATGATGAACATCGACGGGTCGCAACTGTCTATCAACGATATTAATGGAGAAAATGGTGCGCTCGTTATTTTCACGTGCAATTCTTGTCCATTCGTCGTGGGGAGAGGTGAAACCACTGAGGGTTGGGAAGGTCGATACAATGAAATGACAACATTGGCATCCGAAAATGGATTTGGGACGTTGCTCGTGAATTCAAATTCTGCAAGAAGAGATGACAGCGACAGCTTCATGAAAATGAAAAGTCACGCGATGGAAATGGGATATCTGGCGCCATACGTATTGGACGAAGAAAGCAAGCTCGCAAATAATTTTTCAGCGCGCACCACACCTCATGTCTTCCTTTTCAATACAGACCTCGAGTTGATCTATGTCGGATCTATTGACGACAATGTAGACAGCGCTGAGCAAGTGGAGGAACACTTCTTGAAGGATGCGATCACGCGCTCGGCAGAAGGCAAGCGCATCAAAACCGCATCCACCAAAGCAGTGGGTTGCTCTATAAAAAGAGCCAAGAGCTAAAGACGTTTTTTTCTAGAGTGGGATGTTTCCGTGCTTTTTGCGCGGTGTATTTCGAACCTTGTTCTTGAGCATATCGAAGGCCCTAATGAGCTTCTCTCGTGTGTCCGAAGGTGTGATTACTTCATCGACATATCCTCTTGATGCAGCGTTATAAGGGTGGGCAAAGAGCTCCGCATACTCGGCTTCTTTCTCCGCAAGTTTGGCTGCAGGGTCTGTGGCCGAAGAAATTTCCTTTCGGAATATGATCTCCGCCGCACCTTTGGCGCCCATGACCGCAATCTCGGCTGTAGGCCAACTGTAAACCATGTCTGCGCCGATATTACGACTGTTCATCACATCGTAAGCGCCTCCGTATGCCTTTCGTGTAATGACCGTAATTCGAGGAACCGTTGCTTCGGAGAAGGCATAGAGCAATTTCGCGCCGTTTGTAATGATCCCGTTCCATTCTTGATCGGTTCCTGGCAAGAATCCCGGGACATCTTCTAGCACGAGAAGCGGAACATTAAAGGCGTCGCACGTTCGAACGAAACGCGCTGCTTTTTTCGAGGCGTGGATATCTAAAACGCCCGCGAGAAACGCCGGTTGATTTGCGACAATTCCGACAGAGCGCCCAGCGAGTCGTGCGAACCCTACGACGATGTTTTCGGCGTAATCTTTTTGGATTTCTAAGAAAGAATCAGCATCAGCTATTTCAAAAATCGCTTCACGAATATCGTAAGGTTGTTGTGCGCTCTCGGGGATGAGGGCATCTAATTTCTCGCGCTTTTCGTGTGTTGTATTCTGATAGTTCAAGAACAACGGATCCTCCTCACAATTCTGTGGAAGGAAACTGAGCACCTGCTTTGCCTGCTCGATTGCTGCTGCTTCGTGGGGCGCTGTAAAGTGCGTGACGCCTGATTTCGTTGCATGGGTTTGTGCGCCGCCTAACTCCTCCGAAGTAACCTCTTCGTGGGTCACGGTTTTCACAACGTTGGGTCCAGTCACAAACATATAAGACGATCCCTCGACCATAAATGTAAAATCTGTAAGCGCGGGAGAGTAAACGGCGCCACCAGCACATGGCCCGAGAATCAAGGAGAGCTGTGGGACTACCCCACTCGCCCTCACGTTGCGATGAAAAATATCTGCGTAGCCACCCAAACTCACAACCCCCTCCTGAATCCTTGCCCCACCACTGTCGTTCAGCCCCACCACGGGCGCTCCATTCTCTAATGCGAGATCCATGATTTTACAAATCTTCTCGGCATGTGCTTCCGCAAGCGAGCCTCCCAATACCGTAAAATCCTGACTGAAAACATAGATCAGCCTTCCATTTACCTTCCCATATCCCGTCACCACTCCGTCCCCTAAAAACTTCTGCTTGTCTAGCCCGAAGTTTGTCGACCGATGCGTTACGAGCATGCCCAGCTCCTCAAACGATCCAGGGTCTAGAAGCAAGCTGATACGCTCGCGCGCGGTGAGCTTGCCCTTGGCGTGTTGGGCTTCGATGCGCTTCTCCCCTCCCCCTACGAGCGCTTCGGCCCGCATACTTTCAAGTCTTTCAGTTGGCGTTTTTTGCGTGTCTTGCATGTCGCTAATTTACTGCATCG
>JAPKBK010000073.1 GCA_028823435.1 Flavobacteriales bacterium | reverse complement strand
ATCTTTCCGCCTACTTCTCGCACACTTACGTTGTAATTTCTTATCCTAGAAAAGATGGCTTGCATCTCATTTAGCTCGTGGTAGTGCGTCGCAAACAATGTGAGAGGTCTCAATTTGTCTGACCCGTGAAGGTATTCTGCGATTGCCCATGCGATGCTTACACCGTCGTATGTGCTTGTGCCTCGTCCGATCTCATCTAGAAGAACCAAACTTCTATCTGTGATGTTGTTAAGTATCGATGCGGTTTCGTTCATCTCAACCATAAACGTAGATTCTCCACTCGAGATATTGTCTGAGGCACCGACCCGCGTAAAGATTCGATCTAGGATTCCGAGCTCCGCACTTCTTGCTGGAACAAAACTGCCACATTGAGCCATCAGGGAAATAAGCGCTGTTTGTCTGAGGAGCGCACTTTTACCAGCCATATTTGGTCCGGTAATCATTAATATTTGAGCGTTGTCTGGATTGAGAGTGAGGTCGTTCGCGACGTACGATTCGCCCAAAGGAAGTTGGCGTTCAATCACGGGATGACGTCCTCCGACGATACTTATGCCATGTGACTCCTTCATTCTCGGTCTTGTATATCCGAAATCTGTAGCCACCTCAGCAAAACTCACCAGCACATCTGTTGCGCCTATGGCCCTTGCGTTTGTGATTAATTCAGTGGTGTTTTTCACGGTCTCAGCTACAAGGGATTCATAAAGGCGTTGCTCCATATACAGCGCCTTGTCCTTCGCATCTAGAATACGTGTTTCCAGTTCTTTAAGCTCTTCAGTAATATACCTTTCAGCTTGCGTCAGGGTTTGCTTCCTGATCCATTCTTCAGGCACCTTATCCTTATGTGCATGCCTTACTTCCAGATAGTATCCGAAAACATTGTTAAACCCTATCTTCAGTGAAGTTATTCCTGTGATCCCTGTTTCCCTGATGCGGATCGCTTCAAGTGCTTTGTCACTTTCAAAGGCCAAACTTCTAATTTCATCGAGTCCTGCATCTACGCCTGCTTTGATCACCGCTCCTTTCCCCACTTGTGTAGGTGCTTCATCTTCTAATTCCTCAGTCAGTCTTTTAAGTAAGTCATCACAAGGTGAAAGACGCTCCAATGTTGGAATCAGGGCTTCCTCCCCAGCCGTTACTTCTGCAATCATTAGAACCGCTTCGAGTCCGCGCCTTACCTGAACGAGTTCCCTTGGATTAATTCTGGCAGAACTGGCTTTCGACGCCAGGCGCTCCAAATCTCCAACTCCAGATAGTATTGTCTTCAATTGACCCTGCAGTTGTTCGTCCTCAGACAAAACAGAAACAGCATTCTGCCTCAATTCAATTTCCTGAATATCCGTAAGGGGCATCACCAACCATCTCCGCATCATTCGCGCTCCCATAGGCGTCGATGTGCGATCGATGTTGTCAGCGAGTGACTGTCCATCGGGGTGTGTGGGATAGAGAATCTCCAGATTTCTCACGGTAAATCGATCAAGCCACATCCCATCTTGCTCCCTCAACCTCTTCACACCCTGAAGGTGTCCAAGTTTTGTGTGATGCGTAAATTCTAAATACTGAAGAATGACCCCTGCGGCAATCTTTGCCAAAGGCGCATCATCCAGCCCAAAGCCTTTCAGTGAGGTCGTCCCAAACTGACCATGTAGTTTTTCGGTCGCAAATTCCTCGGAAAAGACCCAATCATCGAGTTTTGAGATAGGTGTATCATCTCCGAACAGGGATTTTAAATCATTTTCAAATTGTTTTTGGCATACCCACTCCTTGGGATTAAGACTCTTCAAGAGCCTGTCAATCCAGTCAGGGTCACCCTCTGCCGCCATAAATTCGCCCGTTGAAATATCGAGAAACGCTACCCCACACCCTTTTCTGGTCCAGTGTATCGCTGCCAGATAATGGTTCTCGCTAGACGTGAGTACCTGATCGTGCATAACAACACCTGGTGTCACTAATTCTGTCACACCTCTCTTCACAAGCCCTTTTGCCTGCTTAGGGTCTTCCAACTGATCACATACGGCAACCTTCAGCCCAGACCGAACCAATTTAGGTAGATAATTGTCTAAAGAATGATAAGGAAAACCTGCGAGTTCGATCTCCGATGCACTTCCACTTCCGCGTTTGGCCAAAATAATATTGAGCACACGGGCTGCAATTACGGCATCTTGTCCGAAGGTTTCATAAAAATCTCCCACGCGAAAAAGCAGAATGGTATCCGGATGTTTTTCCTTAATCCGGTTATATTGCTTCATCAAAGGTGTAACCTTACCTGCCACGTCTTCTTTTGTTTAGATAGTCGTGACCAAATTAGAAAGGAATCTCCCCTACAACACCTCTAGAAGTGAGATGATTTTCCACAAGTGACAAACAATTGGCGGGGATCTATGCCACTTTCAATTCTTGGGATGCAATATTTCCCTTGTGGCCTTCGCAATATTTCCTATCTACGACGAGTTTTTTGACATCGCTACTTGGGAGTTCAAACATATCGTCTGTAAGCACTGTCTCAAGAATCCCTCTCAATCCACGTGCACCAAGCTTAAATTTTAAGGCTTGTTCCACGATCCAATCAAGGGCGTCTGCTTTGAATTTTAATTCAATATTGTCTAGGCTGAATAGATGGATGTACTGTTTGATAATCGCATTTTTAGGCTCAGTGAGGATGCGTCTCAATGCCTGTCCATCCAAGGTATTCAAGTGAGTGAGGACAGGGAATCTGCCGACAAGCTCAGGAATTAAACCGAAACTTCTTAAGTCTGAAGGCGCAATGTGAGAAAGAATATTCTCATGTTTATTTTCGGCCCCTTTGCTTTTGAATCCAATTGTAGATCTGCTGATCCGACGTTCTATGTGATTCTCAATCCCTGAAAATGCACCGCCACAAATAAAGAGAATGTTCTGGGTATTTACAGTGATGAGCTTTTGTTCTGGGTGCTTCCGGCCTCCTTGCGGGGGGACATGTACATCTGTTCCTTCAAGCAGTTTAAGCAACGCTTGTTGGACGCCCTCTCCACTTACATCTCTCGTGATTGATGCATTGTCACTCTTCCGAGCAATTTTATCGATTTCATCGATAAAGATGATTCCCCTCTCAGCCGCTTCAACATCAAAGTCTGCAGTCTGTAAAAGTCTAGATAGCACACTTTCTACATCTTCACCAACATATCCCGCTTCTGTCAAAACGGTTGCGTCTGCGATGCAAAATGGCACGTCTAGCATCCGAGCTATTGTTTTTGCCAGCAATGTTTTTCCAGTGCCTGTCTCGCCGACTAAAATAACATTTGACTTGTCAAGTTCAACTTCACAATCTTCTGTCGGAGGGTTGAGAAGGCGTTTGTAATGGTTGTATACTGCAACTGAAAGCGTTCTTTTTGCCTTTTCCTGTCCGATCACATAGTCATCAATATGTGCTTTTATCTCGACGGGTTTCTTGAGCTCTAAGTCGAGCTTTTCGACAACATTCTTGTCACTTTCGTCCTCGACAATTGTATCGGCTTCCTTCACACACACATCACAGATATGCCCAGAAATTCCTGCAATAAGGATTTCTACATTATCTTTTTCCCTTCCGCAAAAGGAACAAACAGCATCTATTTCTTTTGCCATCTCACTCTCAGATTTTTCTAGTAAACGATCTTATTGACGACTCAACACTTCATCAATCATTCCATAATTCTTAGCTTCTTCAGCCGTCATCCAGTAATCTCTGTCACTGTCCTTCCAAACGTCGTCGTATTTTTTGCCGCTGTGGTGCGCGATAATTTCGTAAAGCTCTTTCTTAAGCTTTTGAATTTCACGTGCCGTAATTTCAATATCAGATGCTTGACCTCTTGCACCTCCTAATGGTTGGTGGATCATGATGCGACTGTGTTTCAGACCAGTGCGTTTGCCAGCTGCACCTCCGCACAAAAGAACCGCTCCCATAGAGGCAGCCATTCCCGTACATATCGTAGCGATGTCAGGACGGATGTACTGCATTGTATCGTAAATCCCCAAACCAGCGTAGACACTTCCGCCAGGTGAGTTAATGTAAATCTGAATGTCTTTTTTCGGATCGGTTGACTCGAGAAACAACAGTTGCGCTTGAATAATATTGGCGATGTAATCATCGACTCCAGTTCCCATAAATATGATTCGGTCAGCCATTAAACGCGAAAAGACGTCAACTTCACGAAAGGGCATTGCTCTCTCTTCAATAACTGTACGTGTCATATTCTCAGGGCCGTATGCAGACGATATGAAATCCCCTACAGTGTGGCTACTTAACCCCTGATCTTTGACGGCAAACTTTAAAAATTCTTTACGATTGTTCATGGTGCTTGATAATATATCTGCAATTTAGTCTTCAACACTTGATTTAACACATGTGTTTTCCTCGGATATTCACAAACGATATATAGCAATCTATCGTTGCGTACCTACATAAATTATTTTACCTCTGCGGCAAGTTCAGAGAACTTTTCATAAGAAATCGACTTGTCCTTAATGCTGACTTTCGTTTTAAGGAAATCCACCACCTTCCGTTCGATAATGACATCTGCAATTTTTCTTCTCTCCTCTTCTTTTGCAAGAACGCCTTTCGCCACTTTGTCCATGGCTTCTTCATCTAAAGGCATGCCATATTGGGCATACTGAGCGCCGACGAATTTACGTGCCTCAGACTCCAATTCATCAGCTGTAATCTTCATCTCCTGATCCTTCATGACCGTTTGTTGGAGCAATTGCCACCTTAAAGAATCAGCATATCCGGCAAACTCGCTTTCGATTTGTTCTTCAGTGACGGGTTTGTCATTAGAAAGCTTAATCCAGCGCTTTAAAAACACTTCCGGAAGAGGAATCTTCATGTACTCGATCAAATCCACAATAAATCTGCGTCGAAATACCCATTCAGCATCTCTGTCGAAATGACCCTCAAGATCTTTTTCGATGCGAGACCGGAAATCCTTTTCGTCTTTTACTTCCCCCTGTGGATATATTTTATCAAACAATGACTGCCCTACTTCATGGGGATTCAGTCTTTTAATTTCTTCAACAGTAAATTTAAAATCACCCTTCAAAGCGTGAACCTGATCATGTGAAATCCCAAGCATTTTGCCTAAGTCCTCATGGTTTTTACTCACTTTATGAGGGTTAACTACGATATCCGAACCTACAGAAAGACCTATAAGTATCTTCTTTGTTTCTTTGTCGTCCGTGAATTCAATTGAAATAGAGCTTTTGTTTGTAATTCCTCCTTCCAACTGCGCGCCACTTTCTTCAAGTTGAACAAATGTTCCAATGAGCATATCCTTTTCCTCAGATGTCTCCACATCGCTGACCGTACCGTGCTGACGTTGCATGTCAAGGACACGGTTGTCGATGGCTTTCTTGTCAACGGGAATGGTGTGTCTTGTAAACCTCGCTCTCCAACCAAACTTTAACTCTACAACTGGGGCGAGTCCCAATTCATATGTAAACGTAAAAGCGTCGGGATTCTCCCAATCTCCTTGTTCTTCTTGATCTTCTACCGGTATAGGGTTCCCTAAAACATGAAGTTTGTTTTCCGCAATGTATTTCTGAAGGCTCTCACTTAAAAGTTTATTGAGCTCGTCAGCCAAGACAGTTTTGCCATACTGCTTTTTCACAATGTCCATTGGAACCTTCCCTTTTCTGAACCCTGGCATCACAATTTGTTTGCGTTGATGTTGCAGGATCTTGTCACATCGTCCTTCGTAATCCTGTTTTTCCAATTTAACAGTGACTTGCGCCCTAAGCGCATCAATTGGTTCCTGGGTAATATTCATGGCGTTCTGTTATAGAATCTGCCCGTTGTTTGGAATTGTGCGGGTGGAGGGACTCGAACCCACACACCTTGCGGCACCAGAACCTAAATCTGGCGTGTCTACCAATTTCACCACACCCGCATTCCAAATCGGGGCGCAAAGATAGGACCAAGGAGCGTAACAACACTAATAAATTTAGGGTGAACACTTGTTTATTTGTTTTCCTCGTGTTTCACATGAGATCGCACCTTGCCAAGATGAAAGTTCAAGGTGCAAATATTGCCGTTATCGTTAGGATTTATTTCGTTTGCCTATCTGTTATATGCCCTTCGGTTGTCACAGCCCAAAGTGAGTTTCAGCCATCCTTACGCACAGATTTTGTGTTGTCTGACTCCTTTGATTGGATGATTCGTGGAGAACAAATCATTTGGGGGGCCAAATTCCACGCCTTCAAGATCGAAAAATCCATCAAGTCAATTCCAGGATCGAGAGTAGGGGGGAGTTGGTGTGGATGGGAAGCTTGGAACAGGAGTGAGGTTTGGTGGGGACATGAAAAGCTTATAGGGGTTGTGGAAGAGAATTTTGTGATTTACGCTTGGCTGAATTTAGGTGTGCAATTAGAGGCCTTGACAGAGTTACACACACGCTCTTGGCGCATGATATCAAGTACGGGCGTCACCACATCTTTCCCCTCTGGCAGGTGTTCCTTTATGATCTCACCGGATGTAGTGGGTGTAGAATGGCCTTGGCGGGTGTCGGGGTTAATCACCCCACCTAACACGCATGGGTTTCAAGTTGGGTTAGGCTTAAACTCAAGTTTATATGGCAGAGACTGGCACCTTCTTGTGGGCGGAAGATTGAACAAATTAACTGCGCACTTGATTGTTGAGGGACCAGATTTGAGAATTTCTTGCAGTCTCATTCTTAATGGCGCATTCACGAAGTCTTTAAGTCACAGATATGGTTCGTTTGGAGGGAATTCTCAATGGATGGTGTCATGGTAATAAAAAAAGTGACATTGATTTTCTTGTTGTCTTTTGTACTTGGGTTGTTTCACAATGGCTTTTTGTCTCAGTCTTTTATGGCCATAAATAAGCTACTTATACCTGCCATAGAAGAAGGTTGGATGGATGTCTCGGATGCGGAACGCGTCAGGCTTCATATAGAAAAGTATGGCTGGCCCGTGGTTCCAGAAGAGGTTTGGGCAATCTCTGGATTAAGACCAGAATGTTCCGAAATATTATTAAAAAGTACAAAGTGGAGAACATGGTGTGAGTGGGGTAAAGAAGAAGCGTCGGGAGAAACGTACAGACCTCAACTGAGTCAAGTTAAATCAAGTGTTGTGTGTCAGGTTGATTTAAATGAGGAAGAATATGTGGGCTCTAATGTGGGGTGCGTCGCGCGAATTAAGGGAGGTAATTGGGGCTTCGTTGCTGAGCGAGATGTCGGAGAGGCTGGGATAGATTTTGTCGGAGGATACATTCAAGGCACAGGGCATCAAGGGGTCACCTGGATTTTAGGTGACCATCGTGTTCATTGGGGTTCAGGCGCAATAATTAAAAGGTATGACCCCTTTCAATCCATGAGATCTCCCCACAGGCTAGGTCAGGTGAGCAGAGGTTTTGATGGCGTATATTCTGGAGATGGCGCCCCTTTTAGACGCGGAGTGGCCGTTCGAAAAAACATGGGTTTATGGTGGTTTGCATCCTCATTGGATTCACAGAAGCGGTCATTTACTCAGAATTCTTTGTCTGAATTTACATGGTTCGATACGGGCTTGCACCGCGATCAAAATGAACTTAATAGATCCGTGATTCGTGTGAATCGATTTGGGTTCTCAGCATTCCGAGTGAATAAATTGTTTCAAATTGGTTTTGTAGGTGAAGTAGGCCAAACCTTCTCGTCCACTTTCTCTGGGTTGTTTGGGGCTGTGTTTCGGATGGAAAAAAATGCGTTTAGTTTTGAAACGGAGGTGGGGATTTTCAAAGGTGATTTCACGATGCACAATCGTGCAGTGCTAACAGCGAGTAGACATTTCTTTCTGTTTTCTTCAATCGACAAGACGAGTGTCCTTCATCCGGGAAGAAATTGGGGGGTGAAGGCGGGCGCTGTAAATCAATGGCAGGGTATCGTCGGATTCTCTTTAGGTCCAGACAACAAACGATTTGTTGTGAAATCTGAAATGGATGACGGAGGTGTTTCGGTTCGATCGACCATGCGTTGGAATCACCCGATTGTAAATGCGGGAAAGGTTTTATCGAGACTTAGCATCGATTGTAACATTGAGGGTGAATTTTCATTTGGTGCTAGAATGAGGTGGGATTTGGATCTTTTCAGATTGACCGCGGAATTTTATAAATCGTGGGACAGTTCACCTGGTTTTGGCAGAGCATTCAGGGTTGATCTTAAAAGTCGACGCGCAATCACTGTTGCTGTCATGAATGGCGTTGATGGCATGGAAGGTAGATTGTTTCAATTGCTTCCAACAGCACGAGGATACCGATTGTTTTCAGTAGGAGATCCGACATCCCGGGCAATTATTTCCTTTGATATCATACCAGACAGGTTGGTTTTTTCGATTGAAAAGATGTGGTCTGTTTGGGAAAACACAACTTCAACACATCGAATCTCAATACGACTTGAAGGCAAGTGACGGTAGATGTATCTTGCAGACTCATA
>JAPKBK010000072.1 GCA_028823435.1 Flavobacteriales bacterium | reverse complement strand
GGCGGTTATATCTATCCGCAATCCTGTTGTCATTGAGCAAGTCAGGGAATGATTTAAAAATTCTACGTGCACTGTCGTAATGATTGATAAGGAGTGTGTCTAATAAGTCAAGCGCTTTTGCTTCTTTTCCGCTAGAGAAGATGCTCACAAACTCTTGATATCTCAGATGGGTCGTTTCAGGAACTGTTTTGAGTCCCTCTTCTAACAGCTCCAAGGCTGCTTCATGTGCATTGAGACGTTGCAGATTGTCAACGCGACCTTCCCACGCCTCTATGTTTTTCGGCTCTCTATCTAGGATTTCAATAAATTGTAATTCAGCTTCTTGAGGTTTCGCAAGCTTCATTAACGCGGTTGCAAGAAGCAAACGATAGTCTGAGTTTTCAGGCGCCAAGAGAACAGCTTGTTCAAAACATGTGACTGCCAAAGCATCATCAGACTGAAGGTCACCTAGGACACCTAGGCCTATGTATGCGTCGGGGTATCCCTCATTGAGATCTAAGCACTTTTTATAGTATGCCTCAGCTTCTAAATAGTGATTGAGTCTCTCATAACATTCTCCAATAGAGCAAAGCGTATGCGGTGTAGCATCTTCAATTTCTAAAATTTCGTGATATGTTTCTAACGCATCAGTGAAATTGTCATTGCATCCAAACGCTTCCGCCTTTTGTTGATATGCTTGAACGTACTTGTCGTCAATTGCGATTGCAAAATCGTACGCATCAATCGCTTTCTTAATGGATCCTATTCTGTGGTATGCGTTCCCCAAGTTATACCAGCCGATAGTACTGTATGGGTTTTCGTCCAGAAATTGATGGAAAAATTTAATGGCACTTTTAAGGTCATTAATTTTGTCATAACAAAAAGCCAGTTCAAACAATGCGGCCTCGTTAGAAGCGTCATGGGTAAGTGCTTCTTCAAGGACAACAATGGCTTTTTTCCAATCCCCTAAATTCTCATATTCCAGGGCAATGTCAAGTCTTATTTCTGATTTTAAATCTGTGTCAGAATTGTTGAATGCGTTTTTGAAATGGTCAATTGCTTTTATATGCTCTTCCATCTTGCTGTAAATAGACGCAAGGGTTAAATGAATTTCTTCATTTTGAGGTTCAAAAGCAAGGAGATTTTGTAATCGGGGAATTGCTTTAATATGCTTTCCCAGGCCAGCCAGTATTTGTGCTTCTCTCAATTGAAGATTGATGCTTTCTGGAAACAAATTACTCGCATAATGAAGCACCAGCTGAGCGTTCTCAATTTCACCAAAGCTTAGATAATGCCCAATCAACATTTCGAACTCCTCCACATCGAAATAACGGTTTTCACCCTTATCCACCATGAGCTCGTATCGCTTGACTAAATCATCTATTTCGCTTTCGCTGTTCATGTGATTTTCTTCTTCAACCATCCTTATCAAAACTAACATACAAATGTCTTAAACTTCGCTTTAAAACAAGAGGGTTTTTAACATCAATAGGGGAAAACTAAATTATTGCACGTTAAAGTGGATGTTCAGACATGGAATGTGCGCCTTTACTTTGTGTTTATGCTTATTAAATCTATTTCTGGTATTCGAGGAACAATTGGTGGGTCTGTAGGGGAATGTCTCACTCCACCAGATATTGTTCGTTTTGCAACAGGCTATGGCGCTTGGATTATTTCTAAGATGGAGGTGGGGAATTCAGATGCGCCCACAGTTGTTTTAGGCAGAGATGCCAGGATGTCTGGACGGATGGTCAGTGATTTAATTTCTTCTACGCTCAATGCATTGGGGATTAATGTTGTTGATCTGGGTCTGAGTACGACACCAACAGTGGAGTTGGCGGTTCCTGAACTCGGCGCCAACGGTGGCATTATTGTAACCGCATCTCACAACCCGAAGGAGTGGAACGCTTTAAAACTTCTTGATGAGCGGGGAGAATTTCTGTCGGCTTCTGAAGGGGAGCGGGTGCTGGAATTGTCGGATTCAGAAATCCAATATGCAGAGGTGGATGATTTGGGAACGACATCTTCAGATGATTCGTGGTTGAAATGGCATGTTCAACATGTTTTGGACCTCGATTTGGTCAATGCAAGTTCTGTGAGAGGCGCGGGATTAAAAGTCGCCGTTGATGCGGTTAATTCATCTGGCGGAATTGCAATTCCTATGTTGTTAGAAAGCCTTGGGGTGGAAGTTGTCAAAGTTCATTGTGATCCTACCGGAAATTTTGCACACAACCCCGAACCGCTGCCAAAACATTTGACGGACCTTATGAAAGTCGTTGTCGATCAAAAATGTGACCTGGGAATTAGTGTAGATCCCGACGTAGATAGGCTCTGTTTCGTGAACGAAGATGGCACGTTTTTCGGAGAAGAATATACCCTTGTCGCTGTCGCTGATTACGTGTTGTCAAAGACGCCCGGTAATACGGTAAGCAATTTGAGTTCGACTAGAGCACTACGTGTCATTACAGAACGTCATGGGGGGATTTATACAGCCTCTGCAGTAGGCGAGGTCAATGTCGTAGAAGCGATTCGCAAGACACAAGCCATCATTGGCGGTGAGGGAAACGGGGGCATCATTTATCCTACTTCGCACGCTGGCAGAGATGCCTTGGTAGGCGTGGGTTTGTTTTTAACCCACCTTATCGAGACTGGATTAAAGTGCAGTGAATTAAGACATACATATCCCAGTTTCGTGATTCAAAAAGACAAATTGTCTCTCCCTGAATCTGGTGTGGCGGAAGCATTGGAAGCATTGGTGTTGAATCATCCGGAGGCCAAAGTGAACACCATTGATGGCGTCAAGTTTGACCTGGAAGAGGGGTGGGTTCATCTCAGGAGAAGTAACACTGAGCCAATCATTCGTGTTTACGCAGAATCGGATACAAATGAAGCTTCACAAAACCTTGCAAATAGGTTTAAAACTGAGTTACAAGCGCTTCTTACGCGATTTGCGTAATTACTGAGCTTCAATCTTACATTTGCAAACCGAATTAAAGTTTACGAAGTGAAATCTATTTATCTCGATAATGCTGCGACGACACAGCTCGCACCCGAAGTTGCCGAAGCAATGATTCCTGTTCTAAGGGATGTGTTCGGAAACCCCTCTTCAACTCACGCTACAGGAAGGAAAGCTAAGGCGCTGATAGAAATTAGCAGAAGAGATATTGCGCACTTGCTCGGTTGTGCCCCCCGCTCTGTTACGTTTACTTCTGGCGGTACAGAGGCAGATAATCTGGCTTTAAGAGCTGCAGTAAGAGATTTGGGATGTAAAAGAATCGTAACATCAGAGGCCGAGCATATTGCAGTCATTGCGAGTTCGGAAAAAATGTCTCAGTTGTTTGACATCGAAGTTGTGAATGTGAAACATCATCCTGATGGAACTGTCGACTGTGATGATTTAAGAAATATTTTGGCGTCTGGTCCCAAGACGATTGTCAGCCTTATGCACGCAAATAATGAGGTGGGGGTGATTCAGCCTCTTGATGAAATCGCCAAGGCGTGTAAGGAAACGAATGCGTATTTCCACAGTGACACCGTCCAAACGATGGCACACTATCCCTTTCAACTTGATGCACTAGAAATAGATTTTCTAACGTGTTCAGCACATAAGTTTCACGGTCCAAAAGGGACTGGCTTCTTGTATACCCATCCCAGAAATAAAATTAAAAGCCAAATCGTGGGAGGGGGTCAAGAGCGTGGATTGAGGAGTGGAACTGAAAACTTACATGGGATTGTGGGGTTGGCCAAAGCCCTACAGCTTGCATATGCTGACCTTGAAGATCATTCCATTCATGTTCGCAGCATCAAGAAGTATATGGTTGAAGGGTTGAAGCAGAGAATTGCCGGCGTGCGTTTTAATGCAGATTCAGACAAAGAGGACAGGCTCTATACCGTATTAAGTGTCAAATTCCCACCCCATCCAAACAGCGGTATGGCCTTATTCCTGCTTGACCTGGAAGGCATATCTTGTTCTGGAGGAAGTGCTTGTTCTAGTGGTGCCACTTCAGGTTCACATGTCCTGAAAGCACTTGGATACCACGATCCAACCAGAGCAAGTCTTCGGTTTTCGTTTTCTAGGTACACGACATTTGAAGACATTGACATGGCTCTTGAAGCCATTTCTCGTGTCTTTGCACCCATAGAATCTTCAGCCACAGTAGGCTGATGTCAGTCGTTAACTGATGCCTATTAACCGACTTTTCTCTTCGATTATTCGCCTCAGAATGGCAAAGATTAATTGGATGTTGCAAAATCCTGTTGCGTCTCAAAAATCTGTTTATTTTGATTTGACAAAGGGTCTCCAAAACACAAAGTTTGGTGAAGCGCACGGATTCTCTAAGTTCTCAAGTACGATTTCATTAAAAGACTTTAAATCTCAGATTCCCATTAGGTCGTATGATGAGATTAAACCTTGGATTTTAAGAGCACAGGAAGGAGAACGAAATGTGCTTTGGACAGGGGATGTCACTTGGTTCGCAAAAACATCCGGCACGACTTCAGATCGTTCAAAATTGTTACCTGTCACTCAGGATTCTCTTAAATCTTGTCATTATAAAGGTGGGAGAGATTTGCTGGCAATGTTCTGTGAGCAAAGACCGGAAGCTCCACTTTATTCGGGGAAGCACCTGATTATAGGAGGGAGTAGTACGCTGCATGCAAATGGAAGTGGTTCCTATACGGGTGATTTGTCCGCGATCATCGTCCGCAACCTTCCTCCATGGGTTGAAATGCGAAGAACCCCAGGGCGTAAGATCACTTTGCTTGAGGATTGGGAGGAAAAGGTTGATTTAATGGTGGATCAAATCATTCGTGAAGACGTTAGGATTCTGGCGGGTATTCCCAGCTGGATGCTTGTCGTCACACATAGAGTTCTTGATAAAACGGGCGCGACAAGTTTGGATGAGGTTTGGCCAAACCTGTGGTTATATATGCATGGAGGCGTAGGTTTTTCACCCTATAAAGCTGAATTCGATAGATTAATAAAGTCCCCAGATATGAACTATATGGAAACCTATAATGCGTCAGAAGGGTTCTTTAGCATTCAGGATTCACTTGAAAGGGACGACATGGCTTTGTTGTTAAATCACGGGATTTATTATGAATTCATCCCGCGAGATGAGGCAGACGGGCCCAGCCCAATGACGCTTGAATTACAGGAGCTAGAAGTAGGCGAAGAATATGCCATCGTTATTTCTACAAATGCAGGATTGTGGAGGTATATGCTAGGTGATGTCGTTCGTTTGACAGGTCGGGATCCATATCGCATTCAAGTCACAGGTAGAGTCTCTTCTTTTTTAAATGTTGTCGGAGAAGAACTGATGGTTGATCAAGTGGAAAAAGCGATTGCATCCACCATGTTGAAGCTTTCGGTTTCTGCAAAAGACTTTACTGTTGCCCCACGTTTTGCTGAAGATGGACATCCGATCGGTCACACATGGGCCATCGAGTTGATGTCACAGAATGTGTCACCATTGTTAGCGTCTGATTTGGGCGTGACTTTAGACAAAGAACTCAAGTTGTTGAGTTCAGATTATGATGCGAAAAGAACAGGAGACCTTGTCCTTCAAATGCCTGAAATACACTTGGTAAAGTGTGGGGCCTTTGAGCGTTGGCTTAAAGAAAACAACAAATTGGGTGGCCAACACAAGGTGCTAAGGCTTTCAAATTCGCGGACATTTTTAGATGAAATACTAAGAGTTATCCCCAATCGATAGACAATGCTTGGTTAGGCTTCAAATAGGTGTTAGTTTTCGCGCTTGAATAAGTAACATAACGAAGTATAAAAATGCATTTAGCAGTCGCAGGAAATATAGGGTCAGGCAAAACGACTCTCACTACGCTTTTAGCAAAGCACTATAAATACACACCTCATTATGAGAGTGTAGATGACAATCCTTATCTCAACGATTTTTATAAAGACATGCAACGTTGGTCTTTCAATTTGCAGGTGTACTTTTTAAACTCTCGGTTTGCGCAATTAATTGATCTGAAGGAGAAAGGGAAACCTATGATTCAAGACAGGACTATTTATGAGGATGCTCATATTTTTGCGCCAAATCTGAACGCTATGGGGCTTATGTCTACGCGTGACTATGAGAACTATAGAATATTGTTCGATTTAATGGAAACGTTTGTCTCGCCTCCCGACTTAATGATTTACCTGAGGGCTTCAGTGCCAAAGTTGGTCTCTCAGATTCAGAAAAGAGGAAGAGATTACGAAGAAGCGATTCGTTTGGATTACCTCAATCGTTTGAATGAAAGGTATGAAGCATGGATTTCAACATATACAAAAGGTGAGCTTCTCATTATTGATGTTGATGATTTAGAGTTCGGCGACAACAAAGAAGATCTAAGCAAAATCATCGAGGCTATTGATGCAAAGCTTCACGGTTTGTTTGAGCAAGCCAAGTAAGTTAATCTCCCTCTTAAGCATAAAAAAAGCCACGCATTTGCGTGGCTTTTTTTGTCTTGTAGCGTTCTAAGTTTATAGCGCTAAAAAAGTGAATGATATGAGTACGTCATCATTGATTGCTTTGTCACCTAGGTTGTCAAAAAATGATCCTGACCCATATGTGAGTTCATGTTTTGTTCGATCCATGAAAAACTCTCCGGTGATGTTATATCCCATCCCTCCCTGGGGTAACTTTTGTTCCTTTAGCTTAAATGGTATGTCATAATCGACAGCGATACCGTGCATGTCGAGTGTACATGAAAGTGTCTTTATGCCATCCTTATTGATTGAAGAACTGTTGAAAGAAAGCGTTGCTTCTGGGTACTTATCTACATCAAAAAAGTCTTCATCCTTCAGGTGGTTGTCAAAGTTTTCTTTTGAATCTCCATCGATGTCGGTGGCCTCAAAGCCATTCATATTGAATGAAACAAGACCTTTTGTAATGACACCGTTTTCAACTTTAAATTTCCCTTTTGATACAGGAATAATGCCTGAATGACCTGATCCAGATATTTTTTTTGCAGTCCAATTGATACTTGGCTTCTCTTTAGTTAAAGAATACTTTCCGTCAGGAATGCCCAAGTCACCTACAGTGGTAGGCACCTTGATTGTTGCCTCATTTGTAGACGAGACGTCTGAATTTTCATTTGAAGATTCAGAGTTACAAGAAGTAAATAGGAGGACTACAAATCCGAAAAGAAGATGAGATAATTTCATGGTGTTACTTTTTAATTAAGACCTCATTCGATGCGGTAACGAGCTCAACCTTCGCATCTATTGACTTGTCTTCATTGTTTGTGTGACTGTGACTGTTTCCTCCTGCAAGAAGTGGAGCGATAACGAGACCGATTAAGCAGGTAAGCTTAATGAGTATGTTCATAGATGGACCAGATGTGTCCTTGAATGGATCGCCAACAGTGTCTCCAGTGACTGCCGCTTTGTGAGCTTCAGAACCTTTATATGTCATCTCTCCATCAATTTCAACACCTGCTTCGAAACTCTTCTTTGCATTGTCCCAAGCTCCGCCTGCGTTGTTTTGGAAGATCGCCCAAAGAACACCACTCACTGTGACACCTGCCATATAAGAACCGAGAGGCTCAGCACCCATTGTGAACCCGATGATGAGTGGAGAAACGATTGTGATTGCTCCAGGAAGCATCATTTCTCTAAGCGCAGCCTTGGTGCTGATGTCAACACACTTGCTGTATTCAGGTTTCCCCGTTCCTTCCATAATTCCAGGAATTTCTTTAAATTGACGACGAACCTCTTTCACCATTTCCATCGCAGCCTTTCCGACTGATTTCATAGCAAGTGCAGAGAACACGACAGGAATCATCGCACCCACAAACAGTGTCGCCAGTACGTCAGCCTTGAAAATGTTAATTCCGTCAATTCCAGTCATCGTTACGTAGGCAGCGAACAGTGCCAACGCTGTCAAGGCAGCAGAAGCAATCGCAAATCCTTTGCCGATTGCGGCAGTCGTGTTACCGACTGAATCAAGAATGTCTGTACGCATGCGAACCTCCTCAGGAAGTTCACACATCTCAGCGATACCACCCGCGTTATCCGCGATAGGTCCGAATGCATCAATTGCCAATTGCATCGCGGTTGTTGCCATCATTGCACACGCAGCAATAGCGACGCCATAGAATCCTGCGAATTCGTAAGATGCGTAAATCGCAACGGCAAACAGAAGAATAGGTCCGAAGGTCGAGATCATGCCCGTGGACAATCCAGCGATGATGTTTGTTCCAGCACCTGTATTAGAATTGCGCACGATGTCCATCACAGGCTTCTTGCCGAGTCCAGTATAGTACTCAGTCATCCAGCTAATGCCACCTCCTACACCAAGTCCTACAAGAACAGCGTAGAAAACGTTGATAGAGGCGAAAGTCCTAATCATGTCTTCACCATTTTCACCTTCCTTAAAGAAATTCATAGAAAGCATATCAGGTAGCATCCAATCAATCAAAAAGTAACACGCAATAGCTGTCATGATGATAGACCCCCAGTTTCCTTTGTTAAGTGCAGATTGAAC
>JAPKBK010000297.1 GCA_028823435.1 Flavobacteriales bacterium | reverse complement strand
CTCCTACCTCCGGTGAGATTACTGTAAATGGACAAGATTTCGTGCTTGATGGGGACAATACCAGCAGTCTTTCAGGTGAAGCGATCCTTGCGACACTGACTTTAGAAAATCTTGTTTCAAACGGCTTGACCGTTGATTTAAATATCACCTTCGACGATGATGCCGCCTGTGGAGCCGTATTTTCTGAAGTGATCAGCGCTCCAGAAACGTGTTATTGTTTGAATGATGTAAACGTTGATGGGTCAATTAACGTGGGCGATATTCTTCTGGTTTTGGCAGAATTCGGTTGTGGTTCAGGATGCTCTGCAGATGTTACAAATGACGACAATGTCAACGTAAGTGACTTGCTGTCTATCCTGTCAGAGTTTGGGCAACCTTGTGGTCTTTGAAACGCTCCCGTCTGTTTGGACCCATTGAGAGATAAAGGGAACCTTCAATCACTAATAAAGACCATAAGGTAGATTTGTGAGGTCTCGCTAAGACAGGGCCGAAACCTGGGGGACAGAATGCAAAATCATCCGCTTTTTTAACATGTTTGACCGAACACCGCAAGGATGGCCAAGACATCTGTAATCGACACTGAACCATCCCCATCAACGTCAGCTATACACTCTGTAAGGCATCCATATTGACTAAGGAGGGATAAAACATCGTTGATGTCAATCATTCCGTTCGGCACGATGTCTTCCGCACAGCCCATGAAGGAATTCACATCGAGTTTAACCTCTGAAAAACCGTAGCAATTTCCTCCGTGGTTTGAAGTGACCGACAGAAGCAGGTAACGCACAACCAGTCCTTCAAAATCAGGACCAGTTTCGCCGAAATAATTCTCTGAGCCTGGCGCTTCTTCAAGATTGATGTCTCCCCAATAGTTCCAATTGGCGCCATCAAGTGACCAGTCCACAATCATATTGGCAACCCCACGAGAGGTTTCACCAGACACATTGTAATTCCAAAAATGACTTTGGTTGAGCTGGTAATTGCTCCCAAAATCATAACGTATCCAATGACCTTCTGATCTGTCAGGGTTAGGGTTTACAGTCACAACACAAGATTGCCATGCATCGTCTGTCAACGTTGAGTGATCACCCTCGCACATTTGAGAAAGAACCGTATCAGAATGAAGAAGCATTACAAGGCTAAAAACCGATGCAAGCCAGAAAAAATAGTGTGCTTTCATTATGCTGAATTAAAGATTCATAAATCCAATTGGGGTGCCAACCCCTGGTGTATAAAAGTTATCTAGGTTGGGAAATATGTTGGGGAGATCCGAGGGAGTCACACCCATCCAAAGCGCAAGTTCAGAAAAATATTGATCTGTAGAGATCTCAGGAATAATAACGCCATTTCCGATGTCTAAGTTTCCACCCAAATCTAAAGAGGGGTATTGGCCATAGAACTGCCCACCATTCACTGCACCCCCAAACACCATAGAGTGACCGCCCCAGCCGTGATCTGAGCCGCTTCCGTTAGAAGCTAGGGTCCGTGCAAAATCAGAAATCGTGAACGTGGTCACCTTTTCAGAGATTCCAAGCTCATCCATGGCTTCGTAAAACGATCCAATCGCACCACTCAAAAGCGAGAGTTTGGCAGCTTGATTGTTGATGACCTCTCCGTGTGTGTCGAATCCCCCTAATTTGAGATAATACGTTTGTCTTTCCATACCCAGCGATCCCGAAACAGCGATGCTGTTGGCCACCATTTTCATTTGTTTTGAAATAGTGGTGTTGGCAAATTCCGTAGACAACGGATTTAAATCTGAAAGCGCTGAAGTGAAGATTTCGTGCTGGCTTTGGGATAAATTCACTTTGTTCGCATAGGTCTGCTTGAGAATGTCAGTGTATTGCTGATCCAAGATGTTTGACACACCTTCGCCCACAAGCATCGAGAAAGCGTCTGTGCTGTTGAGCATATTAATGCCAACGCTGCCTTGAGGTGTAATCGTGAATTCGTCAACAGTATTTCCAGCTTGCCATAGGTTCG
>JAPKBK010000071.1 GCA_028823435.1 Flavobacteriales bacterium | reverse complement strand
TGTACCCGGAGCGGGAATTGAACCCGCACGGCCTTACGGCCATCAGATTTTAAGTCTGACGTGTCTACCAATTCCACCATCCGGGCATCAGCGGGGGCGAAGTTAAGCAGTTCTTTGGGAGATTAAGGTAAAAGTTGTGCGATTTTTTCTGCACATCCAGATTGAGATGCGACCCAGTCTTTTGCAAGTTGGCCTGTTTGGGATAATTTCAATGTATTATCTTTTTCCAGAGAAGACGAGATCGTCTGAGAAAGAAGCGATTGGTTGTGACAAATAACCAAAGAATGCGTGTGCTGAAGCGCGACAGCTTCTCGGAACCTCCCGATGTTGGGACCTGAAATCATAGGGACACCATGCGCAGCAGGCTCGAGGAGATTATGAATACCCGCACCGAACCCACCTCCGATGACTGCCAAATCTGCCAAAGCATAAAGCGAAGAAAGCAACCCGATTGAATCGATGATAAGAATATCGGGAGGCGTGGAGTTTTGACTGTTCAGTGAAGAAACCCAATCCGAGTAAAGCATCGCACGAGGTGAATTTGAAGAGGAAGAATTAAAAAGATTGAGAACCGAAGTGACATGCCCGTCATCGATATTGTGAGGTGCAAGTATGAGCTTCGTGGTTGCGTCCCACTTGAGATTCGAGAGGGCTTTTTCTTCTGGAGGCCAAGAGCTTCCAGCGACGATTACCCGCGAAGAACCCTTCCATGCTTTAAGGGGTTCAGGAGCTTCTTTTGACAAGGCGAGTCGGCTTACGCGGTCGGCCCGAGGATCTCCCAGTGGTTGAGAATCGATGGAGACCTGAGCAAGCAGCAGAGATGAAGAATCGTCTTGGGTGAAAATGGTAGAAATATTCGACCAGGTGTTACGCAGGAATAAACCTGAGAGCGTTTTCCGTAACAAAGGCGCATCTGGAAGGATGTGAGCTGCAAAAACACACGTGGGGACAGGTGGTGAGGCATGGGTGAGTTGCCTGATCAATTCAGGCCAAACCTCATATTTGGCAGACGCAAAAAACAAAATCCGATACTGCGCAGCTTGAAGGAATTGTCTGACCTGAGATGGCGTATCCATCGGAAGCCCAGTGATGAAATCGTTCTTGCGCAACCAACTGGGAGGCGAAGTGGTGGTCAGGGGGGTATGTCCCGAAGGAGAATACAGCGTGAGTAAAATCTGTGATTCGGGATGCATAGAGATATACGCCTCAATCACAGGCGCAGCTTGTTCGTATTCTCCCAGTGAGGCACAATGGAACCAAGACCATTTGTGATTGCCAGGTACAAGGGTTTGTGTACGCTGTGACAACGCTTGAATGTGATTCGGAGACCGCATCTCTAAAAATGCGCTTGCACGTGCATGACCGAAAAGTGCAAGTAGACGAAGTATCAATGCATAAATCGAGAGTGCCGTCAGATATATATAATGTAGAATTCGCATTCGTAAAAGACTGGGTTTAATACCAGTACTCTTTTGCATCTCGTTTGTAGATATGTAGAACCCATCCAAATTCAAATCCAAGACCTGCATCGAAGCGGGGTTCGGTATCAGAAATACCTGTATCGAAATTTGTGGTTCTAAGCGGACTCGTGCGGGATGCAAAACTAAAAATACCTCCGTATGCGTTGATTCTTCTTTTTGTATCCATATGCCAGTACCCTATAAACCCCGAAACATATCCTCCCCAAGAGAGCCTATCGTATCCAGACAGATAAGGATCTTCGAGCTGAGTGATGCGGTGTTCTGTAAAATCAAAACCGATTTTATGATGTATTGAACCGAGGCCTCCCCGTAAAAAAATACCCGAGTTTACATTTGAAAAACCCAGTGGAATGATCGTACCTCCATGGATCCCCAAAATTGCACCTCTTCCAGAGACGGAGATATTTGCAACATCTCCTTCATTATCTACGATTTGTCCATCGGGAGAAAGCAAGTTAGACAGCAACCCTGGCTCCTGAGACTCGGCTCCAGTAAGGTATGTGACACGAAAACCGAGATATTTATTGTCCTCCGTTTTGACACCGAAAGAAGCCCCTACAGAAGCAAACGCGCCAAATCGGGTGTTTAAATCCGCGACAGGTAGAAATCCTCCAGCAGCAAATGAAATATGTGGAGATTTCAGAGGGGAAGAAGCAACGTCTCGTGTGGTTTGGGCTTGAAAAGACGTGAAATTGCAACTCACAACGAAAAGAGCTAAACTCCAAGCAATCATATAAATAGAGATTGTATTGTGCGTCTTATTCATAATGACGAAGGTAGGTTTTGTATCTTACACTTTTGAGGTGGGCAATGAATTTATAGAACTTTATAGGTTCGTTGAAGAACAAGGAGGTTACGACGTCCTGAGAACAAAACCTAAAGTGTATATTCGCTTTGTATTAAAAAACGCTTGAGAATAGCTTCTAAAAGAGACATGGAAGGAATAAAAATGGTAGACCTCAATGGATTGATGAACCGCATCAGACCAGAATTAGACGCTGCCATTAAGAGGGTGTTAGATTCAGGAAGGTTTATTGGAGGTGAAGAGGTCGAAGGATTCTCAAAAGAATTAACATCAGCATTGTGCTCGCAAGAAGGCAAAACCATTGGAGGGTTAAGCGATGATGTTTTCATTGTCCCTTGCGCGAATGGGACTGACGCCTTACAGATTGCATTAATGGCATTGGGGATCGGTCCTGGAGACGAAGTAATCACACCTGCATTTACATTTATCTCTACAGTGGAGGTAATCGCACTTTTAGGCGCGAAAGCTGTCCTTGTTGATGTTCAAGCAGACACATTCAACATTGACTGTCGTGCAGTAGAAAAGGCGATCACAGAAAAGACAAAGGCGATCATCCCCGTCCACCTGTTTGGCCAATGTGCCGATTTGGGTGCGTTGATGGCGATTTCAAAAAAAACGGGGGTACCTATCATTGAAGATACCGCGCAGTCACTTTTGAGTACGTATTGTGACGCGCAAGGCATGAGTGGAAGGGCTGGATTATTTGGGGCTTTCGGAACGACGAGTTTTTTTCCAAGTAAAAATTTGGGTTGTTTCGGAGATGGTGGCGCACTTTTTACGCGTGACAAGAAGTTAGCCCAAACAGCAAAATCGATTACAAATCATGGTGGATCAAAGAGATACCAGCACGACATGGTGGGATTAAACTCGCGTTTAGACGCACTACAAGCGGCCGTGCTTCGCGTCAAATTGCCACATCTGAATACGCACATCTCACATCGTCAAAACGCAGCAGACATATATGACGACTTACTCAAAAACGTGGGAGGAATCGTTATTCCAGTAAGAGATGAAAAATCAAACCATGTGTTTAACCAATACACCATCAAGATAGAGGGAGAAGACAGAGATGAATTGGCACGGGGCTTGGCAGAAGATGGAGTACCCACAGGGGTTTACTATCCAAAAGGAATACACGAACAAAAAGCCTTTGAGGGATTGGGATATAAAATAGGAGAATTTCCGATTACTGAGAAATTATCAAAAACTGTTTTATCTCTGCCGATGCATACGGAACTTAGCAGCGCACAACAGAAGTACATTGTAGCGCGTTTGGTAAGTCGATTAAGTAATATGAAGGGTTGAATAAAGGTTGATTAATGGTTAATTTTAAGTCAGTAAAAGACAGGACATGAACATTACCGTAGTTGGAACAGGATATGTAGGAATCGTAACAGGAACTTGCCTTGCGGAGACAGGGAACAATGTTACTTGCGTAGATATCGATAAAGATAAGGTTGCCTCCTACGCAGCAGGCAAGATTCCTATTTACGAACCCCATCTGGAGAGCTTGTTGGTAAGGAATATCAAGGCTGGCAGGATCGACTTTACAACGGATTTGTCATCAGCTGTTAAAAAAAGCACACTGGTTTTTCTTGCTCTGCCCACTCCGCCCGGAGAAGATGGCTCTGCTGATTTAAAATACATACTTGAAGTTGCAAAAGACCTTGGTGGGCTGATTGACCACTATACCGTTGTGGTCGATAAAAGCACTGTTCCAGTAGGAACATCAGATCTAATTCGTGACGCTATAGGTAGAAATTGCAACGTCTCATTTGATGTCGTGTCAAATCCTGAATTCCTTCGCGAAGGCTATGCGGTAGATGACTTCATGAAACCTGACAGAGTGGTTGTGGGATGTTCTAGCGACCGCGCCAAATCGGTGATGGAGGAACTCTATAAGCCGTTTGTGAGGCAAGGAAACCCTGTTATTTTCATGGATGAACGCAGTGCCGAATTGACAAAATATGCCTCGAATGCCTTCTTAGCTACGAAAATCTCGTTTATGAATGAAGTGGCAAACTTCTGTCAAGCGGTAGGCGCAGATGTCGACATGGTGAGAAGAGGAATCGGCACAGATTCAAGGATAGGACCTCGGTTTTTATTCCCTGGAATAGGATACGGGGGCAGTTGCTTCCCGAAAGATGTGCAAGCATTGCATCGCAGCGGAAAGCAGCAAGGATGTGAGTTTAAAATCCTTGAAAGTGTGATGGACGTCAATGTGACGCAAAAAGTCATGATGCTTAACAAGATGAAGGACCATTTCTCTGGCAATCTAAAAGGACGAAAAATAGCTATTTGGGGACTCTCGTTTAAACCCGAAACAGATGACATCAGACAGGCGCCTTCACTAGACAACATTAATGCCCTACTGGCGGAGGGCGCAGAGTTAATTGTGTATGATCCAGAAGCCATGGAGAACGTGAAAGCAATATTTGGAGATAAAATTAAATATGCAAATCGTTCTACAGAAGCGCTCAAGGACGTCGATGCATTGCTGATTTGTACAGAATGGGCCGCATTTAGAAATCCTGATTTTGAGTTCATGAAATCGACAATGGCCTCGCCGAGTATTTTTGACGGCAGGAATCTATATGAATGTGACAGAATGGAAAGTTTAGGGTTCACATATCACAGCGTGGGCAGAAGGACTGTGATCTCAAAGGAAAGTTGAAATGAAAGCGCGCGTTCTCATAACAGGTGCTGCTGGGTTCTTAGGCTCCCATCTCTGTGACAAATTCTTCAACGAAGGGTTTGATGTCATCGCAATGGACAATCTCATTACGGGGGATCTTAGAAACCTTGCGCATTTAAATGGAAAGGAGAACTTTACTTTTCTGCATCACGATGTCACAAATTTCACGCATGTAAGCGGGAGACTCGATCACATCCTTCATTTTGCTTCGCCAGCCAGCCCCATAGATTATTTGAGAATTCCTATCCAGACTTTAAAAGTGGGGTCGATCGGAATTCATCGCCTGTTGGGACTTGCGAAGGACAAAGGTGCGCGAATCACCATCGCCTCTACCAGTGAAGTTTACGGCGATCCCGAGGTACATCCACAGACGGAGGAATATTGGGGGAGCGTAAATCCGGTAGGACCCAGAGGCGTTTATGATGAAGCGAAAAGATTCCAGGAAGCTATTACAACTGCGTACCATACATACCATGGCATTGAGACGCGTATCGCGCGTATTTTCAACACCTATGGACCTCGGATGCGATTGAATGACGGTCGTGCGCTTCCCGCATTTATAGGCCAAAGCCTTCGGGGAGAAAACATTACCGTCTTCGGAGATGGATCCCAAACGAGGAGTTTTTGTTACGTCGATGATTTAATAGAAGGCATTTATAAATTGCATTTCAGTGAGGAAACCAGACCTGTAAATTTGGGAAACCCTGTGGAAATTACGATCCTAGATTTCGCAAAAGAAGTGCTGAAGTTAACTGGCGCAAATGTGAAGATTGTACACAAAGATCTTCCAACGGACGATCCGAAAAAGCGACGTCCAGACATAACAAGAGCAAAAGATGTTCTAAATTGGTCCCCAACGATAGATCGGGCAGAAGGACTTAAACGAACATTTGAATATTTCCGCACGCTTTCAAAAGAAGATCTGCATAAAAACGAACACAAAGATTTTGCCGCATACATCAAAAAATAGCGCGCAAAAAGCGTCCACAAACCTCGCATCCGAAGCCAACGGCGAAGTGTCACATTTCGGGAGTGCCTTCGTGCACGAAAGTGCCGTTATTGATGAGGGAGCCGAGCTTGGAGAAGGAGTCAAGGTTTGGCATTTTTGTCATGTGATGAAAAACGCACGGCTCGGCACAGGCACATCTTTGGGCCAAAATACTTTCGTCGCGTCGGGCGTCACTACGGGTTCGAATTGTAAAATCCAGAACAATGTAAGCCTGTACCAAGGCGTCACTCTGGGGGACAATGTTTTCCTCGGACCGAGTTGTGTGTTTACGAATGTCATCAATCCCCGAAGTGCAGTAGTAAGGCGTGACGCCTACGCGCCTACGAATGTCGGGAACGGAGTCACTGTGGGTGCAAACGCCACTGTTATTTGCGGCATAACTTTGGGAGACTTCTCCTTCATAGGCGCGGGAGCCGTTGTGACCCACGACGTCCCTCCTTATGCTTTGGTGATCGGAAACCCTGCGCGTTTTGCAGGATGGATGTCACCACACGGATGTAAACTTGAGTTTGGAGAAAAGGAAACGGCGGTTTGTTCTGAATCCGGAGATAAATTTCGATTAGAAAATGAAAATAAAATTCACCCATGTTAGATAACATGTACGATCAATTAACATCAGGCAAGGCAACCATAAGTGTTGTAGGTCTTGGATATGTAGGGTTGCCTATTGCATTGGCCTTCGCAAAAAAAGTCCGCGTCATCGGTTTTGACATCAATGAGGAGAGAATCAACATGATGAAAGAAGGCGAAGATCCTTCTGGAGAAATCGAATCCAAAGAATTTGAGGGATGTGACATCACATTCACCGCAAACGCTGAAAATTTAAAGAACGCAGACTTTCACATTGTGGCTGTTCCTACACCCATTAATCAGTCACAACAACCAGATTTAACACCGCTTATTTCGGCGTCTACCACCCTGGGGTCTGTACTCAAGAAAGGCGACTACGTCGTATACGAGAGCACAGTATATCCTGGATGTACCGAAGAGGATTGTATCCCTGTATTGGAAAAAGTAAGTGGATTGACATATGGCACTGACTTTAAAGTCGGGTACTCTCCCGAAAGAATTAACCCAGGTGACAAAGTTCACACCCTAGATACCATCGTGAAAGTTGTGGGCGCGGGAGACGAAGCGTCCACAGAGCAAGTCGCAAAAGTCTACGAACTTGTGGTAAGTGCAGGAATACATCAAGTAAGCTGTATCAAAGTCGCTGAGGCAAGTAAAATTATTGAAAACACGCAACGCGACCTCAACATCGCACTCGTCAATGAGCTCAGTATCATCTTCAATAAGGTGGGGATTAATACATACGAAGTACTGGAAGCGGCAGGCACGAAATGGAATTTCCTTCCTTTTAAACCAGGACTTGTTGGAGGTCATTGCATAGGGATAGATCCTTATTACCTCACTTGGAAATCGAGCAAAATGGGATACCACGCAAAAGTGATCAACTCTGCCAGGTATATTAACGACAGCATGGGGTTTTATGTCGGCAAACAAACGGTAAAGAAGATCTTGGCACGTGGTGTAAATGCACTGGGTGCAAGGGTATTAGTCATGGGACTGACCTTTAAAGAAAACGTAGAGGATATTCGAAACACGAAAGTCATCGATGTCATCTCCGAGCTAGAATCCTTCAACGTCAAAGTCGATGTCGTCGATCCCATGGCGCAACCTGAGGAAGTGCTTCGCGAATATGGAATCGAACTCTGCAAGAAACCCGAAAAGGGCGTTTACCACGCAGTGATTGTTGCTGTAAATCATGACGAATACGCTCACCTTACAGAAGAAGAGTTGTCTCTCTTTATGGAAGGAGGCAATGGCGTTCTCGTCGATTTAAAAGGCATCTATCGCAACCGCATTAAAAACCTTGACTACTGGAGTCTATAGAATAGGATGAGATCTTTTAAAAACATATTGGTCACTGGAGGCGCTGGATTTATAGGCTCTCATGTGGTGCGGAGACTCACAAACAAGTATCCTGAAACAAATGTGATTAACCTCGACGTACTCACCTATGCCGGGAATCTAGAAAACATTTCAGACATAGAGAATTCGGAAAACTATTCATTTGTGAAAGGTGACATCTGCGACAGAGATCTCCTTAGAAACCTCTTTAAAAAGCACAACTTTGATGCCGTTGTCCATCTTGCAGCGGAAAGTCATGTGGACAGGAGCATCGCAAATCCAGGTGCTTTTTTGGAAACAAATATCCTTGGGACGGCTGCATTGTTAGAGGTTGCTAAGGCGCATTGGATTCAAGAAAATGGTGCGTTTAAAAATGCCGAAACAGGCCATACAAACCACACGCTTAAAAATGTCTTTTACCACATATCGACAGATGAAGTCTATGGTTCGCTCGGAGAAGAAGGTCTTTTTTCTGAAACGACTTCATACGACCCCAGAAGTCCGTACAGTGCATCGAAAGCATCCAGCGATCACATCGTAAGGGCATACCACCATACCTATGGCATGCCTGT
>JAPKBK010000070.1 GCA_028823435.1 Flavobacteriales bacterium | reverse complement strand
AAAAACGCCTTTTTTGAAAGCAATAATTCTTCGCTTTCTCTTCGGTCTTCATCATCAATACAACAATCAACAGGGCAAACTGCGGCACATTGGGGTTCATCGTGAAAACCAACGCACTCAGTACATTTGTCAGGAGAGATGTAGTAGAGATCCATACTTATCGCCTCGTATTCCTTGTCAGAGTCTATTTCTCCTGCAGTCGGGTGAACGCCCGTGCCGGTAAATCCTGTGCCATCTGTGAAACGCCATTTTGCGGATCCTTCATAGATTGCAGTGTTGGGACATTCCGGTTCGCAAGCCCCACAATTAATGCAGTCGTCAGTTATAATGATTGCCATGTACTTTTGCCTTTCAATTTACAGATACAAAGGTACAGTGAACAGTCTTAAACCCGTATTAACAAAACTCGGAATTTGGTTTCGAGAAAAAGCACATACAGAAAGTGAACTCCTCCGATTAGCTGAAGCTAATAATGGCTGGTTTACAAAAGAAAGTGTTGCAAAATCCTTTCAATCCCATGGGGATTCTTTGAGAGATGAGCCTATTGAAAAATGGTTTGATGCGTATCAACTTCCTGATGCGATTCATGCTGACTCTGGCAAAAGGATAGGGATTATTATGGCGGGTAATTTGCCTTTGGTGGGGCTTAACGATATGCTCTGTGCACTAGTGGCTGGTCATAAAGTGGCGGTGAAGACATCTCGAGATGATGCCGTTCTTCCGAAAAGAGTCGTCCAAGAAATAGAATCGATTGAGCCTGCTTTAAAAGGTAGAATCGAATTCGTTGAGGGCAAATTAGGAGATGTAGATGCGTTAATCGCAACTGGAAGTTCAAATACCATGCGTTATTTCGAGGCATACTTTGGCCATATCCCCCATGTATTTAGATCACAAAGAACAGGCGTCGCTGTTTTAGATGGTGAAGAATCTGAAGACGAATTGAAAAGGTTAGGGGATGATATGTTTACACATTTCGGACTTGGATGCAGAAGCACTACAAAAGTATTCCTTCCGACTGATTTTGATTTGGACAGGTGTTTCGCGGCTTGGGTTCCGTGGAGTTTTCTGGCGAATAACAACAAATACGCAAACAACTATGATTACCACAAAGCTATTTGGCTATTGAACAGAGAAGAATTGATAGAAAATGGATTTTTATTGGTGAAAAATGACGAGAATTGGGTATCTCCAGTGGGCACGCTTTACGTGGAGAGGTATGATGATGTTGGTGCATTAATCAAGAAGCTTAGTGATTATAAAGATGGTCTACAGCTCGTCACTTCAAGGTCCGGTGCGAAAGAGTTCACAAAAAACTTGTCTGCTTTAGCCCCGAGTATTTCGCAACAAGATTTGGGCTTGGCGCAATGTCCTTCTCTGAGTGACTATGCTGATGGCGTGGATTCGGTGGAGTTCTTGTTAAAAATCTAATGCTTGCCGAGATTCTTGGTATATTCGCATTATGCAAGAAAAAATGGATGGACATTTAACCGTTAAGAGGCGCACAATTTTTTTGCTCGCCGCTATTTTCACTTTGGGATTGTCGCGTTGTACTACTGATGTTGATTTGACGGCGCCATATGTGTCTATCCCTGTGGTTTTCGGCCTTCTAGATGCTGAGGCAGATACGCAATGGGTCAGGATTAATCGTACGTGGTTAGGGGATGGAGACCAAACCCAAATTGCGCTTATCCCGGATTCCTCAGAATATGAAACCTCAAGGCTTTCAGCGCGTTTTGTGGAGGTTGTCAATGACATTGACACCAGAGTTTTTGAGCTTAGGGATACTTTACTCCAAAACAAAGATGAGGATGGTGTGTTTTTTGCGCCAGAACATAAAGCGTATTATGCCCCTACACGTGCGAACGAATCACTTAACCCTGACGCGCTCTACCGTTTGGACATCGTGATAGACGATTCAGTCAATGTCAGTGCGGAGACAAATATGATCGCTGTTTCTGTAGGGAATATTCAGCAACCGCCAGCGGGTTTAAACAATGTCAAACTCAATTTCGCGAATGTTGGACCCTCGCAAGTCACCTATCCGAATTATCCTTTCAAGTGGGTGTCTACACCTGGAGCATCCCGTTATGACGCGGTTTTACTGGTCCATTTTATAGAGCACTATTGGGCTGATGATTTTCATACTGTATTAGATAGCACACGTGATCGCACGATTGAAATGCCTATTGGCACAGTAGACCCATATGGAGATGCAGGGTATCAAGAGCTGGAGAAATTATTTGATGGTCAAGTATTTTTTAACACACTAAAGACCCGTTTGGATAAAAACATCAGAATTACAAGAGAGTTGGGGGTTTGGGATGAGGAAGACCAAATCGCACGTGCATTTGATTTCTTGCTGATTGTCGCAAATGAAACACTTGCGATATACTTAGATGTGAACGCCCCTGTAACGGGTATTATTCAAGAGCGTCCCGAATATTCAAATGTGAATGGAGGGCTTGGCCTTTGGGCTTCAAGAACGACGCAAGGCGTCTTTGGTTTGGGATATACCACAGATACAATAGAGCACCTTCAGGAGGGTGACGATACTGCTGAACTTAATTTCTGTACCCCGAATCCGTTTTCTGACTATACTTGTCAATAATTCGCTTGCGATCTCCTGACCTATGAACGAACATGCCTTAATTTCTAAACATAGTCAAGCTGAAATTGAGCTTTCTATGGGAATGTGTATCGTGAATTACCGTGCTGCATCTATGATTGATTTGGCCTGTGTTATGCGGACAGAAGATGACCGGAAAGCACTTTCAAATTCGGGTCCAGTCCTTCATATTATCCCCGCAGATTCGCCTCTCGTTGAACACGATGCGCTTAAATGGTTAGGCAGTGATCAAGCAATGAACGGTGTCATTGCACGCGCTGTGGTCGTTCCGTCAAACCTTGCGGTCATTCAAGATAAAATCAGATGGGCGTTATTTAGGCCCTCTGTTCCCTTTAGAATCTTCCGCAACACTCAAGTCGCAAAAGGGTGGCTCATTGATGTTTGGTATAGCCAAATGGAGGGGAAACAAATCTAGGACCCGCCCAGTGTAACTTACTGAATAATGACCCTGACGGTTTCAGTGTTTAATCCCTTTTCAGACGAAGTTGAGATGAAATAAGCACCAGGGGACAAGCGGTCAGTAGAAATAATCTGTCCCACCCCAGACATTATAACTTTACCCATGAGATCTGAAACATCCCATGTTGTTTCTTGATCAGCTCCACTTAAAACAATATTTTCTCCTGAAGAAGCGGGGTTAGGGAATGCGATGAATTGTGCTGGTGTATGCGCTGTGATTCCATCTGTGTTCGAGGTGTCTTCATTCGGCGCTTCTCCTTGATATTCTACGCTGTATGTAGTTCCGAAAATTGTTTTTACTTCGAGGTATGGCAGCCCTCCATCCCCGAGCCATGTGTACACTGTAGAAATGCGGTCAATTTCAAATGGTTCGCCTCCTGCTTGAGTTAAGACATCGTGCGTCATTATGGTGGTGCTTGTTCTCAGTACGTCGTGCGAAGCGCCATTTGGAAGAAGTAAAGTGCCCCATCCGTCCACAGCGCCTTCGCGTGTTGCTGAAGTCGCGTAGTTTAAGACGGTTGGAATGTCAACTTCGTAGGCAGAAGTAGATGATATCACATCCTGAAAATTTAACGGCAGGGGATGTATCTCATCAATGTCACTGTATTCGATTGGCAAATCGAATCCTTCCAGATTCATTGAGATACCTGCGAGATTGTATGAAGAACCAGAGGTTTGGTAATAGCTCATCATGTTGGAAATTGTCACTGGGAGGTCAATGCCTAACTCCGACAGGAATGCGAGATCGAACTCTCCAGGCCCGAAAACATCACATAAATAATCTGGATTAGAAAACGCATTATTGAAAGAAAGTTGAGCTAAAAATGGTGCTGCATCTGTTGCTCCAAATTCAACGAGAGTCTCAGAACTTGAGTCTAATGACGAGAAATCCCAAACATAATCTGCCCCAGTACTCACATAATCTCCTGTGATGTCCGCCGTAGATGTTTGAATGAGATAGCTTCCTCCTGCTTGAGGAAGGTCTGATGCGTTTACTGTCGTTTGAGCATTGTTAGAATGAAAAACGAACAAAAGTGCAACAAGGCTGATGATGTTTGGTATTGTTTTCATATTGCAAGTTACACTATTATTATCTTCTTGTTTGCCAAGCATTCCTTTTCACCAATCCATCCTTCATGTCACTTGGCAAGGTTTTCAGCCGAGTTCTATTGTGTAACTTGCAAACGTATAATTTTGCCGTTGAGATGAAGATAGGATTTGATGCAAAAAGAGCGTTTTTAAACACCACTGGTTTAGGGAACTATTCACGTGATGCTATTCGTGTGCTTTCTCATTTTTTTCCTGAAAATAAATATTTCCTATTCACACCAAAAGAACACCAAGGGAACAATGTGTCTTTTTTAAATGCGCGCGCGAATACTTTTACACGTACACCTAAGTCGTTCATGAGTGTGGTTTTTAAATCGTACTGGCGAAGCAAACGTGTTGTCAAAGATTTAGTCGCCGATAAAATCGATCTTTTTCATGGGTTAAGTCATGAACTTCCATTAGGTATTGAGAAAACAGATATTAAAACGGTCGTGTCTATTCACGATTTGATTTTCATCCGTTACCCTCATTTGTTTCGCGCGATAGATCGTAAAATATATTACAAAAAATTCAAGTCAGCGTGTGACAGGTCTGATAAAATCATAGCTGTCAGCAACCAAACGAAACAAGATATCATTGAATTCTTCGGCATTCCGGAAGAAAAAATTGTCGTTGTTTATCAAGGTTGCAATGACGTATTTCATCATGAAGTGTCAGCTCAGATAAAGCGAGATGTACAAAAAAAATACAACTTGCCTGAGGATTACATTCTCAGTGTTGGCAGCATAGAGGAACGTAAAAATCTCTTAACAATACTTAAAACATTGTTAGAATTGCCACATCAGAAATTGGTTGTGATTGGTGATGGGAAAGACTATAAAATGACATGCGACCGATTTATTGACACGCACAATTTGTCAGATCGCGTTCTCTTTTTAAACGGGATTGATTCTCAAGAAATGGCGGCTGTTTACCAAAACGCACAAATGCTCATTTACCCTTCTATTTTTGAAGGCTTTGGGATTCCTATTCTAGAGGCTCTGTTTTCAAAAACGCCTGTCATTTCTTCTAAAGAAGGCTGTTTTGTTGAAGCTGGAGGTTCATATACCAAATACATTGACCCTTTGTCTGTGCATGAAATGAAAGAAGCTGTTCTCGACATTCAACATTCTACAGATTTACAAAATACGATGATTTCTAAAGGGTTTGAATATGCGCAAAACTTCACTGACCGCAAGATCGCCACAAACTTATTTCAAGTTTATAATTCGTTGCTAGATGTCTAAACTCACATCAATTATTCCGACGGGAAATGAACAACACAACATCATAGAAGCGATTAATTCCGTTCGGTTTTCTGATGAGGTTATGGTTGTCGACTCTTTGAGTACGGATGATACTGTGAAACTCGCAAGGCCACTCGTTGATACTATTTTACAAAGAGAGTACGTGAATTCAGCGTCGCAGAAGAACTGGGCTATTCCACAAGCGAAGCATGAATGGATTTTACTTCTTGATGCGGATGAGCGCGTAACTTCTGAATTGCAAATGGAAGTGATGCGCATTGTTAATTCAAATACTGAGTACAGTGGGTTTTGGATTCGCCGCGAAAATTACTTTATGGGTAAAAAGGTTCGCTTTAGTGGTTGGCAAGGAGATAAAGTCATCCGGCTTTTCAGGCGTGATGAATGTAAATACGAGAACAAACATGTTCATGCGGAAATAATTTGTTCTGGTAAAATCGGGTTCCTTCACCACAAACTCCTTCACAACACATTTGTCAGCAAAGAAGCATACCTCAACAAACTTGATCGATATGCCAAATTGCAAGCAAAGGACTATAACAATAAAGTGAAATATCTCACCCCTTTTCACACTGTGATTAAACCCATAGTCAGGTTTTTAAAACATTATTTTCTTCAACTGGGGATACTTGATGGGTATGTTGGCTTTGTCATTTCATCCTACCAGGCAAAAGCTGTTGCGATGCGTTACAAGTACATTCGAGAGATCCGAAAGGCTGCAAAGACCACATAAAGATCTCATGTTCATTGAATCTTTGCTTGTTCATTGAAAATTATCGGTCGTTTTGTTTTCCAAATAAATTTCTGAACCGAGTGAAGTTACGGTGTAAAAGTATTCCTACGCCCTGAACACTTTCGCCCTCTAGGCCGGGGATATTTGCGCGTTGTGTAGTGTATCCAGTAAGTTGTAGCGTCCCATCGTCTTTGAGGTCGTATTTGACACGAAACTCTTTGAGTTGTAAATCATCTAATGAACCTGTATTTAGTTGTTGCGTTCCAAGCTCGCCTTCAACGTGGAGTTTGTCATCAAGAAGTTGAGTGGAAAGTGCAACCTCAAGCGCAGCTTCGTTGCCAGAATTGTTTTTCGCATCGTAATCTATCCCAATATTTACATCGTCACTAAGTCCTGACAACCAGTTCCCCAATTGGGCTGAGATCAGCTCTGTGCTGTTTTCTTGTATTCCAGTACTTCCTATAGCGGCTGCTTGCCATTGGGGAGGAAGGAACTGTTGAAGAATCAGAAGCGATATGGCTTGCCTGTTCATTTCTTCTTCATTCGCCAAGAGTGATGCCAAAGTTGCCTTCGTCCTAGAATCTCCCTCAGGAAGATGGATGTCGAAACTTATGCCAGGTCGCATAAGGTCGCCATTCATTTCTAGAATCAAGTCTACTTTTTGTTTGCTGTTGTCTATCGTTTCCGGAGCGATTGGAAGGAGAGAGGTGCGTGTTGAGTAAAATGTTCTTAAATCTATTTCTGCTTTGTATGGGTCGCCATACCATTTTATCGTGCCACCAGGTTCGGCAATGAACCTCTTGTTTATGAAGTTGGATAAGGTGAAAAGGTACTCACCTTCTATCACCTTGAGTGATCCGAACATCGCTAACCGTTCAAAATCATCAAGGGCCAAATGTATGATTCCCTCACACTTCCCAATGATTTCATCTCCCACAGCTTCGTCAAAAACGATTCGGGCTTCACTTTCTTGATCCACATCAATAATTAAGTCAAGACGAACTGAGGTTTTAGGCTGGTTCGCTTCGATGGATTCAGCATCTATGTTTTCCTGAGAAGAATGGTCGATGATTTCAACGAAGGAAGACCATGTATCGCTTGTTCCAGCATCCATAGGAAGAACGAACTTAGTGCCTTTTGTTGTTTTAAGCTGCGCTTCAATATAGAGTTTATCTTCATAGCCGAAGACATTAATATCCCCAACGCCATTTGCATTTCCATAGAAATAAGCATCCGGAGAACGTGGTATGTTCATTACCTCTAAGGGCTTATTGGGGTCATCTATGCTCATAGAAATATCTAAATTCCACTTCTCGTAATTTTCATGCAAAGCGGTTCCGACCAAAACACCTTCTCCACCATAGTTGTCTTTAATGTCAATTCCGTTGAGCTCGATTCCGTCAGGTTTGACATCAAATCTTCCGCTTACATCATACTCAGTGCCCAGGTATTCGATTTTTACTTGTGCCTTTTTTAAAACACCCCCACCTAATACGCTCGGTTCTCTGTATGGACCTTGAATGGTGAAAGCTGCATCGAGTTTTCCACCCAGTTTGGCTGTTTTTTCATTTAAAATAGTATTTACCCAACTCAGAGGGAAGTCTGTGGTATAAGACATGAGATTCAAGTTGTAATCGCCTAAGGGGAGGGGAGTGACAGATCCTGAGGTGTGAATAATACCCGCTCCGTTTTCTCCAAAGCCTGTCATATCTGTTTGGATTTGAATGTCACGATTTGAATACGTGAGTTCAAATTCACTTTTAGGGATTGTTTCTCCTCCATATGACACCCCTTCACCCTCTCCAGATATACGAAGCACAGGATTGCCAAATGTCCCGCCAAGTGATCCAGAAAGATTGATGTTTGATGCACTTACAGGTAAATTGAACCACGTTTTCGTTCTGCTCGTATCAATGCGGTCTGTATGGATTAAGAAGTTTAACGGTCTGTCATTATCGCCGCCAACTTCTCCTTCGATGTCAGCTTTAAATCCTCCCCCCGTCCAACTCATTCCGTCACTAGATACCTCTGTTGCATTGAGCGACAATGAGGATGGGATTCTCGTGAGCTCGAGCGTGTCGTTTCCCAGAGGGATGGTCGCCTCATAGAGGTCGAATACCCATGACCCTTCTTGCTCTATAAGCCCCTCTAAGCTTACAATCCCTTCAATTCCTGTAAAGTTTTTCCATCCACAATCTGCAGTCCAAACCGTGTCAGCATGGATGTCTATATTCATGTCTTGTGCATAGATGTCGCCACGCTTTAAAAGCTCTAAAGCTTCTATATTCATCCAATTTTCATCTGTTCGTCCACTGAAGTCAA
>JAPKBK010000069.1 GCA_028823435.1 Flavobacteriales bacterium | reverse complement strand
ATGGATCGATTAGGACGATGTATTTCCCCGTCTTTCCTTCGTCTCCGCATACAATGGGCTCATCCTGTTCTTCGGATCCAATTCCTGCAACAGAACCCCCAGCTGAGAGGATTCTCATAAAGGTTTGGTCTGCAAAAATATCCAGCTTCTGCTGTGCTTCATCTTGGATATTGACAGAACCTGATTCCCCAAGTATTCCTGCCAAACCCGCTCTGTTCACTTGGTGATTGACAATTTTTGATGCGACCCCAATGTCAGTCAGAAGACGCGTCAATTGACCCGACACGAACGGAAATGCGGCCTGCCTGTCCATGATAAACTCCCCCAATGTTATGGTCTTACTCATCGATTGTCCTTGTTCAAGTTTCATGACAAAGTTAAGTCAGCAAGGTTTAGCGGGGTATAAGCGCCACAGACAGTCTGTGGAAATCTTTGGGACTGAGCTGTTCAGCGCGTTTTTTCAAGAATTCCTCGGGAATCGATTCCTCAGAAAACCCAGCGCTTATCAAGGCATTCCTGAGTGTTTTACGTCTTTGGTTGAACGCTCCTTTTACAACTCTTTTTAAATGAGAGAATGAACACCCTGGGTCAATCATGTCATTACGTCTGAGACGGATCACACCACTTTTCACTCTTGGAGGTGGGTCGAATGCGTCTTCATCTACGGTGAAGAGGTAGTCGATGTCGTAATAGGTTTGAAGCAGCACACTTAAAATTCCATAGGTTCGAGAACCTGGACCCTCGGCAATTCTTTTTGCAACTTCTTTTTGGAACATCCCCACAACTTCGGGGACGCGCTCTCTCCAATCTAAGACTTGAAATAAGATCTGAGAGGAGATATTGTAAGGAAAATTTCCTGCAACAATAAAAGGTGCGCCATCGGGAAATGCGAGATCTGGATTCCACCTCAAAAGATCCACGCCATGAACTCTATTTGAAGGCAGCAATTCTTCTGTGACCAAATATTCTACACTTTCCTCGTCCAACTCTACGACATGAAGATCAAGGTCTCCTCGGTCTAAAAGGGGCACTGTTAAAGCACCCGTTCCAGGACCTACTTCTAATACAGAATGACACCCTCTGTGACACGTAACAGACCCCGCAATCCGATGTGCTATTCCCGGTCCAACCAGGAAGTGTTGCCCCAGATATTTTTTTGGTTTAATCATGCTTTGTCTGTCTCGACTTTCTCAGCCTTCCCTTCGTGAAGTAAGGGTAAAATTGTCCGGAATGCGACTGCTTTGGTCCCCCATTTTTTCATGAAATCGGCCTGTAGATCAGGTGCGCATTCCGTTTGGTATGTATTAAATGAAGCGAGGGAATGTGCGACATACTGAACGGCAAAGGTCTTTCCACCTTCCTCATCGCCTTCCACACGACACAATTTATAATCGCGGAAATGGCCTGTTGCGAGTACGGACGGGATATGGTCGTTGACCATGTATTCGAGCCATTCGGGAGCAGATTCTGCATTTACAGAAATGGTAATGTTGTAGAGTATCATGGCTTGGAAATTGATTCTTCCAAAGGAATTTCAAAACCCTCAGTGCTTCCCACCTCTTCTCCTTTGATTTCCCGGTATCGCTTGCGGGCTTCTATCACATGGAGTGATCCAGAGAACTCGAAAATCAATTTTTCATACAACGCTTCTGCTTTCACCAAATCGTTCAGTGTCACATCATAGATCACCGCTAGATTATACAGCGCATCATCACCCGTGATGTCATCGAAATGTAAATCGGCCACTTCTTGATAATATGTAAGGGCACTGTCTACATCACCGTTTTGAAGGGCAAGATCTCCTTTTAACATTAAAATCTCATCTTCTAAGGCGTGGCCAGGCCAATTCTCAATTAACGTATCTAATGTTGAAATGGCCTCACCATATCTTCTCTGCATCACGAGGAGGTCGGCCCTGGCATACATCTCCATCGGTTCAAAGATTGTATCTAAATTAAAGTTGTCCGTAATCAGAAGACTCAAGTTGATCGCGTCGTTGCTGATGAGTTTGGAGGTGGATGCTTTAAGCGCGTTGAGTTGGGTTTGGGCCCAGGCAAAATCACCTGTGTAGTAGCTGATTCGGGCATTTCTGTATTTCGCTTCGTGTCCCAAAGGGTCGTCTTTAAAGTCGAGGATGACTTGAGAGAACAGGAGTGAGGCATCCCAAACCAGATCTTCAAAAACATAAATATCTCCCAGCTCCAATTTGCATACAGCGGCCACCCTGGTATTCAGACCGGCGATGTTCAAGACTTCTTCCATGATTGCCATTCCCTCATCTCCTCTGTCAAGAAAGAACGCAAGGATGTGTGCTTGGTTTTTCAGCATGATGGAGGTTTCAGACTTCACCCCAAGATCTCTGATGCTCGCCGCATAATCCGCTTCTAACAATGTTAAACCATCAAAATTTGGCGGTGTTTCTTTTGTTAGCGCATGAAAACGGACTTGTAACAGTTCATTTCTTGCGGTGTAGAAATATGGAGAACCGACCCCTTTTGCCGCCACATAGCCATAACACTCCATGGCTGTCTCTAGGTCGTCGTTTGAGGCGGCCGTGTTCCCCAACGCCATGATATTTAAACCGACCCCCTTGCGTCTCAAGTCTAAGGATCTGGCATGAATAAATGCGGATGAAAAATCTTTTTCTTGTGTAAAATACCACACCAGCATTTCTGGAAAGATCGTGTCATCTGGATATCTCTGGGCTGCTTTAAGAAGCTCAGTTCTTACCATCTCTCCATTTTCAGGTTCTGTCTGTAAGCGAAGGTTTCTGTTTAAACTGTTTTGAACTGTCCTTAAGTACGTGGGTGTTTTATGCAGAAGCTCTAAAAAACTCTCCACCATTCCTTGATAGTCTCTTCGCATTCCTTGGAGGTTTGCGAATTGGTAATGAAAGTCAGTCGTCCCTAAATCTTGCGCCTTGCGATAGGTCATGTAGGCCATGTCAAGCTCGTCAAGCTTGATGAATGCATTTGCTAACCTCACAGCTTGGTTCTTTCCTGGTTGGAGCAGTTCGAGCGCATTGTCGAACGCCTCCCGTGCCAAATCGAGCTTGTCGAAATTGAGGTACAGAGATCCCAAATCGACGTATGCTGTACTCTTGCTGTTCTTGTGCATACGTTTAAGACGCTTCTTCACAAGCGATTCTGCCCCTTCGAAATCGTCCATTGCCAGGAGCGATTGATAATACATTTGGTACACAGCGTTTGTTTTGTTGCGCTTGTATATCTCAACAAGGTAGAGTTGAGCTTGCTCATAACTCCCTTCGTTATAGTAGAACTCAGCGAGTTCTAAATCGGTTTGGGCTGAAACATCGGCAGAAGAAAATGACAGTCCTGTACATAACAAACACAGTCCGTAGATTATTCTCTTTGCAGGTTTCATAATCATATCTCCGTTTCATTTCCGGACACGCCACGGGCCCATTCCCCTTTTTTTGCCATGAGCAAACTGTCAATGGCTCCCCATCCTGCAGAATCTGCTTCAAGGCCCAACCGTATCAACCGTATAGATTCATCGACCAATTCCCCAAGCGTTGCAACGGCTTCAATTTCAATACGCGCATTGGTCTTTATATAATCGTCGTCAATGGTATCTCCCAGCGCGTCTCTGTTTGCGCCAGCTTCCATCACTTCTCGTAAGCTATCAAGTTGTTTTTTGCAACGATTGGTCTCATTTGTGAGCCCTTTATATCTACTCGAGGCATCTTTTAAAAACCGACTTGCTTTTGACAACCCTTCAATCACCTTTACATCTGCTCTCACGAAAACCACATTGCTATCTATCCCTAACCATCGAATATCATCTTTTGCCGCATTCAATCTGACCTGAACATTTGCGATTGAATCCATAGGGATTTGGTCTATTTTTTTTGAGATACGCGCCACACTTTCTAGTGCCTTTTGCAACTCAACTTGCGTTTTGTTTTCACCACATCCAACTTGAATCAACACGAGAGATGACGCAATACAAAAGAGGAAAAGGTGAGAGAGTCGGTTGTTCTTCATTGGAGTTTTATATTCGATCAAATCCCAAATAAGGAACCAAGGCTTGAGGGATCTTCACACCGTCAGCGTCCTGATGATTTTCTAGAAGTGCTGCTACAATTCTTGGAAGTGCCAAAGCAGATCCATTCAATGTATGAACGAGTTGGTTTTTACCCTCTGCATCTTTAAATCGACACTTAAGCCTGTTCGCCTGAAACGTCTCAAACCCCGACACAGAACTCACCTCAAGCCACATTTCTTGTGCGGCACTCCAAACCTCGAAATCATAGGTGATGGCCGCTGTAAACCCCATGTCACCAGCACACAGTCGCAAGACCCTATAAGGCAGTTCAAGTTCTTCCAGCAGACCCTTGACGTGGTCTACCATAGACTCTAACGTTTCAGCAGATTTGTCTGGATGTTGTATTTGTACGATCTCAACTTTGTCAAATTGATGGAGTCTATTAAGCCCCCTAACGTCTTTGCCATAAGACCCGGCCTCCCGACGGAAACAAGGTGTGTAGCCGCAAAGTTTGATGGGTAGATCCGAGGCATTGAGCAGGGTGTTCCTATAAATATTTGTCAAAGGTACTTCCGCTGTCGGGATCATATAAAGATCATCGACCTTCATGTGGTACATCTGCCCCTCTTTGTCAGGAAGCTGACCTGTTCCGAATCCACTGTCTTCATTGATCATTAATGGCGGGATGTATTCAGTATAGCCTGCTTCATCTGCCTTGTCAAGGAACATACGTATAAGTCCACGTTGTAGTTTTGCGCCCTTGCCTTTGTAAAATGGAAAACCAGCTCCAGTCACTTTTGCGCCCAGATCAAAGTCGATTAAATCTTTCTCCTTGGCGATGTCCCAATGTGGCTTCTTGTGATTCCCAAGGTCTGGCAACTCACCCCAACTTTCTATAAGTTCGTTGTCCTTATCGGAATTTCCTGCAACGACGAGGTCATTGGGTGTATTAGGCAGGTGAGAAAGAAGGTCATGTACCTCGTTCTCTAGTGCGGACATTTTTTCCTTCAGTTCTCCCGAGCGCGTCTTAAGTCCTGAAGTAGCGGTCTTGACCGCTTCTGCTTCTTCTCGCTTCCCTTCGCGCATCAATCCCCCAATCTGTCGGCTCAGCGTATTGCTTTCTGCCAAAGTGTCGTCGAGCTCTTTTTGAATGACGCGACGTTCCACATCTAGAGCCAAAACGCGATCCACCGATTCGGTGGCGTCTAAGCCTCTTTTTGCTAGAGCGCTTATTACGCTTTCGCGTCTTTCTCGTAAATAAGTAAGTGTAAGCATTTTCTAGGGGGTAATTTCGGATGTTTTAGTCCAAAATAAAACTGTTTTTAAAACAAAAACTCCCGCCCCGAAGGGGACGGGAGTCCTTAAAGAGTTTGAGGAAGTAAATCCTATTACGCTTCGCCTCCCACAGCCTCTAATGCAGAGACAATGGATACAAACGAGCGGTTGTTACGTTTCTTACGGAATTCAACAATTCCATCAGTGAGGGCGTACAAGGTGTGATCCTTGCCGATTCCAACGTTTGTTCCTGGGTGGTGTGCTGTACCGCGCTGACGAACAAGAATGTTCCCAGCGATACAAAATTGACCACCAAATATTTTTACGCCAAGTCGTTTCGACTGTGACTCACGTCCGTTCTTCGAACTACCTGCACCTTTTTTATGCGCCATGATATATGAGTTTTTAGGCTAGTGGCCTGTTATGCTTCTTTTGTTGTTTTCGATACTGCTTCTTTCTTCGGAGCGGCCTCTTTTTTCGGAGCGGCTGCTTTCTTCGCCGCGGCCTTCTTGATATCCGTGACACGGATTTCAGTGAGGTAAGGACGGAAGCCATTCAGCTTCTGGTATCCTTTACGACGTTTCTTTTTGAAGATAAGAACCTTATCTCCTTTTAAATGCCTCTCAACGGTGGCATGAACGGCTAGGCCGTCTATAGCGGGGGCGCCAACTGTTACGTCGCCGCTTTTGTCAGTAAGGAGAACGCGATCGAACTGAATCTTTGCGCCTTCCTTAGCATCTAAGCGGTTTACGAAAACCTGTTGGTCTTTCTCTACCTTATACTGGTGCCCTGCTATCTCTACGATTGCATACATGGAAAATTGTTTTACCCGATAGATTTATACCTAAAAGGGTGCGCAAAGATAGGGCTTTCAGTCGAAAGGCCCAACTTTTTTCTTACCCACTCCATTCACGAGTGCGACACCAAACAATATCACTGCGCCACCAAACAAATGCATCATGGTTAATTCCTCGCCATATATCCATCCCCACATCGCCGCAAATACAGGAATAATGTAGGTTACAGAGCTTGCCGTAAGCGCGTCCGTCTTTTTAATGATTGTGTTAAAAAGTACCAGCGCACCAGCCGTTCCGATTGCTGCGAGAACGACGACTGCAACCATGCCATTGACGCCATGCGTGTTATTCATCAATATCGTGCTGACATCAGAATAAGCAAGTACAATGGTGGCCGGAGGCAAAACAAAAAAGAGCGCAATAGCGGCTATCGATTGAGAGGGCACATCCTGGAGTTTATTCTTCATGATGTTTACGCTGAAACCATAAAATAAAGTCGCAAGCGCAACTCTGCCGCATGCCCACCACTCTACGCCGTTTTCTATGCCAAGGCCTTCAAGATTGCCCCCCATTGCGAGCATCAAGGCGCCGAGTAATCCAATGGCCAGTCCGGAAACTTGCCGCATGGAGATGACCGTTTTAAAAACAAGCACAGCAACAATCATGGTAAACAGAGGTGTAAGTGCATTCAGCATGCCGGCGATGGCAGAAGGAATCTCGGTTTGGGCTGAAGTAAAAAGATAGGCGGGAAGCATGTTGCCAAACACCCCAATTGCAAGAATAGAAAGCCACTTTGACCGATCTATTTGTTTCAAACTTCGAATGGTGACGGGCAGCAATACAATGCCTGCGATAGCTATTCTGAGAGCGGCGACCTCAAGCGCACTGTAAACAGGGTCTCCAGCTGAATCGAAGAGCGCAATTTTCATGAGAATAAAAGAACTCCCCCAAATGAATGCCAGAAGGAGCAATGCTCCCCATATAATAATCGATGAGTCTTTGTTTTGCACAGTTTGGCAAATGTACGTCACCCTTTCAGTGATACTCCACTTTATCTTTGCGCTTATGAATAAATTTACATTGTTCTTCTCAGTGCTCACAATAACAAGCTTAAGCCTTTTGCTGAGTTGTGGAGACGCACCTTATCAAGGAGAGATTTTGTTTTCTGAAATTGTAAAAGTCGGCGCTATGGACAAGACAATTGCGCAGTTAGAAATCACTGGAATGATGTGTGAAGTGGGATGTGTTGCAAAAGTGAAAAAGGAATTATTGGCGCAGGCAGGCGTGTCCAATGTTAAAATTGATTTTAAAAAAGGAAGAGAATTTAATTTCGCGTCCGTTGAATACGACCCTTTAAACTGCGATGCGAAGTCACTTTCCTCGGTTGTAAATGCCATTGCTGACGGCAAGCTTTATGGCGTGAAATCTATCGAAGTCACGCATTTTGCGCCTGCTGCGGCGTCTACTTTAGAGTGAAGACGACGACTTATATAGCATTTGTTCTAATCTATGTTGTCGTCCTTGCGGGCTCTGTGGTTCGGATGACTGGATCTGGAATGGGCTGTCCTGATTGGCCCAAATGTTTTGGGTTACTCATCCCCCCGACTTCTGAAGAAGAAATACGGTGGTCTCCTGAAACTGAATATTCGGAAGGGCGAATGGTTATCGAACGCGACACGCTCTGGGTGGCCACCGAAGATCACATCTCTCAATTGGGTGAATTTAACACTCAAATTTGGGAACCCTATACCAGGCATAGTTACGCGACATTTAATGTGTCCCATACGTGGATTGAATATTTGAATCGTCTTGCTGGAGCGTTAGCAGGGATCCCCATTCTTATCTTATTTATTCTTGCGATTAAATCGAGACAGCGCACGCCCATCGTTCTTGCCTCTGCAACACTCGGTTCAGTGCTTTTCGTTTCATGGCTCGGCAAACTCGTGGTCGATGGAAATCTAATCCCCTTCTCTGTCACGATTCACGCCGTTAGTGCGCTTGCAATTTTGGCCTTTTTAGTGATGCTTATCCAACATTTTAACGGTACGAAAACCCCGATTTCTAAATTACTCCGAGGGTGGATTGTTGCGTCATTAGTCATTGCATTCCTTCAGCTTGTCCTCGGGACCCAAGTTCGCGAATTGGTTGACATTGCGATAGAAGCCAGTATCGCCAGAACAGACATTGTCAATTCTCTTCCCAAGTGGTGGGGGATACACAGATCGGCTGTATGGTTAATTATCGCACTGCATGCGATTTGGGCTTTTCCCGTGATGAAGATTCCACGTCTTGCCGTTTACGCAAAACTCACCTTCGCCATCCTTTTAGCTCAATCGATGACAGGAATACTGTTCACACACTTCGGTTTTCCAGCGTTTGCACAACCGGTTCATATTCTCCTCGGCTTTGCACTTGTGCTTGTAGATTTAAGAATTCTATTGGCGACCAAGGTGGCTTAGAATGTGTGGCTTAGCTGCCGCACATGTCGCAGTCATCCCCGTTTTCAATATTGCACATTGCAACCTCTTCTTCGTGGGTAAGCT